>NZ_JBQEOE010000014.1:0-115326 GCF_052045105.1 Lysobacter sp. 22409
CGCAGGGATTTTTCATACGGGACATCCCTGTCCCGATGAAAAACGGCCCGCATCCATGCGGGCCGCCCTCCGGGTCTTCTGTGGCCTTCGCTAGTGCGAAGCTGCGCACAGCAACAGCAACAGCAACAGCAACAGTCATAAGCCAAAGCCAAGGCCAAGGCCAGGGATGGGATTCGACGCCGTCAAGGAAAGAACGTCGCCGCCCACGATTCGCGGTCGCGGCTCGCGCCGCTCCTACCCCAGCTGCGTCGCGGATCGCGCCTTCGATCAGGTCTTGGCCTTGACCTTCGGCTTGCTCGCCGCCGGCTTGTTCACCGGCGGTTTGTTCGCGGCAGGCT
Source organism: Lysobacter sp. 22409 (assembly GCF_052045105.1). Taxonomy (NCBI): domain Bacteria; kingdom Pseudomonadati; phylum Pseudomonadota; class Gammaproteobacteria; order Lysobacterales; family Lysobacteraceae; genus Lysobacter; species Lysobacter sp. 22409. The sequence goes on from NZ_JBQEOE010000014.1 coordinate 339, forward strand.
GGTTGGCCGACGCAGGATTGACCGCCGGTTTGTTCGCCGGCGATTTGCTCTCGGCGGCTTTCTTCGCGCCGCCCTTGGGCTTGTCGCGTACCCACACGGTCAGGTTGTCGCGCCGTATCTCGAACAGGCCCATCGCCTCGATCAGGTCGCTGAGTTTGCGGTAACCGTAATTGCGCGGATCGAACGAGGCCTGGTTGCCGATCTGCTGTCCGATCGTGGCCAACCGCGACCAGCCGTCGTCGCCGCCGGCGGCGTCGACCGCGCGCCGCAGCATCTGCACCAGACGCGTATCGCTGCGCAGGTCCTTGGCGCTGCGCACCGGCGTCGCCGCGCTGTCGTCGGGCGCACCGTCGACGCTGGCCGGCTGGGCCAGGGCCTCGACATAGGTGAACTTCGAGCAGGCGTTGACGAAGGGCTCCGGCGTCTTCTGCTCGCCAAAGCCATAGACCTTGGCGCCCTCGGTCAGCAGGCGCATCACCAGCGGGGTGAAATCGGCATCGCTGGAGACGATCGCGAAACCGTCGAGGTTGCGCGCATACAGCAAGTCCATCGCATCGATGACCATCGCCATGTCGGAGGCGTTCTTGCCCTTGCTGTAGGCGAACTGCTGCATCGGCCGGATCGCGTAGTCGTGCAGCACCGCTTCCCAGCTCTTGAGGTTCGGGCTCTTCCAGTCGCCGTAGGCGCGGCGGACGTTAGCGACGCCGTAACTCGCCACCTCGGTCAGGATCACGTCGATCTTCGCCGCCGGCGCGTTGTCCGCGTCGATCAGCAGCGCGATGCGTTTTTCCTCTGCGGCCATGCGATTCCCCTGCGGGCCGGTCCCGGCCCTGTCGCGGCCCAGCCTAGCGCAACCCCGCCGTCAGCGCCTCGGCGCCGTGCCGGCGCCGAAACGAGCGCCACGGTCATGACGCGCTAACCTCGATCAGTGAGAATGGCGGGGACCCTAACGACACGACATGACCCCCCCCATGACCAACCAGCTCGAACAACTGCGCGCACTCTCCGCCGTCGTCGCCGACACCGGCGACATCGAAGCCATCGCCCGCTTCCGTCCGCTCGATGCGACCACCAACCCCTCCTTGCTGCTCAAGGCCTCGGCCTTGCCGGCCTATGCGCCGCTGATCGAGGCCGCAGTCGCCGCGGCGCAAGGCGCCGACACCGCCGCGCGCGTCGGCGACGCCGGGCTGCGCCTGGCCGTCGCGATCGGAGGCGAAATCCTCAAGCTGATCCCCGGCCGCGTCTCCACCGAAGTCGATGCGCGCCTGAGCTTCGACACCGAAGCGACCCTGGCCCAGGCCCGCCGCATCGTCGAGTTGTACGACCAGGCCGGCATCGGCCGCGAGCGCCTGCTGATCAAGATCGCCTCGACCTGGGAAGGCATCCGCGCCGCCGAGCAACTCGAACGCGAAGGCATCCACTGCAACCTGACCCTGCTGTTCTCGTTCGCCCAGGCCGTGGCCTGCGCCGAGGCCGGCGTATACCTGATTTCGCCGTTCGTGGGCCGCATCCTCGACTGGCATCTCGCCAACGGCACGCCCAAGCCGGCCACGCCCGCCGACGACCCCGGCGTGCAGTCGGTCGCGCGCATCTGGCAGTACTACAAGCGCCACGACTACGCCACCGTGGTCATGGGCGCGAGCTTCCGCAACACCGGGCAAGTGCTCGCGCTCGCCGGTTGCGACCGCCTGACGATCTCGCCGGAGTTGCTCGGCGAACTCGAAGCCGGCCACGACACGGTCGCGCGCGCGCTCAACGACGACGGCCAACGCGCCGCGCCGAGCGCGAAGCTCGACGAGGCCGGGTTCCGCTGGCAGCACAACGAGGACGCGATGGCGACCGACAAGCTCGCCGACGGTATCCGCCGTTTCGCCGCCGACCAGCGCAAGCTCGAAGACCTGCTCACCCGCCATCTCAGCTGATCGAGGCTCCATCGTCATGAGCGACTCCCGCAAGCACGTCGTCATCGTCGGCGGCGGGTTCGGCGGTCTGTGGGCGACGCGCGCCCTGGCTTCGGCCGAGGTGCGCATTACCCTGATCGACCGTCGCAACCATCATCTGTTCCAGCCCCTGCTGTACCAGGTCGCGACCGCCGGCCTGTCGGCGCCGGACATCGCCGCGCCCTTGCGCCACATCCTGCGCAATCAGAAGAATGTCGAAGTGCGCCTGGGCGAAGTGACCGGCATCGCCGCCGACGCGCGCCAGGTGAGCCTCGCCGACGGCGACGTCATCGACTACGACTACCTGCTGCTCGCCAGCGGCGCGACCCATGCCTATTTCGGCCACGACGAATGGGCCGACGATGCGCCCGGCCTGAAGACCCTCGACGACGCCCTGCACATCCGCCGCCGCGTCCTGCTCGCCTTCGAACGCGCCGAAGCGGCCGAAACCGAGGAAGAACGCTCGGCCTGGCTGCACTTCGCCGTGGTCGGCGGCGGCCCGACCGGGGTCGAACTCGCCGGCACCCTCGCCGAGATTTCGCGCAAGACCCTGCGCCGCGAGTTCCGCCGCATCGACCCGGCACAGGCGCGCGTGCGTTTGATCGAAGCCGGCCCGCGCGTGCTGGCGAACTTTCCCGAGTCGCTGTCGGAAAAAGCCCGCGCGCAATTGCAGCGGCTTGGGGTCGAAGTCGCCACCGGCACCCCGGTCGCCGAGATCGACGCGCGCGGCTACCGACTCGGCACCGAGTTCGTGCCGGCGCGCACGGTGCTGTGGGCGGCCGGCGTCGCCGCTTCACCGCTCGGCGCCCTGCTCGCTGCGCCGCACGATCGCGCCGGGCGCGTGCTGGTCGAACCCGACCTCAGCGTGCCCGGGCATCCGGAGATCTTCGTCGCCGGCGATCTGGCCAGCGTCAAGCAAGCCAACGGCCAGCCCGTGCCCGGGGTCGCGCCGGGCGCCAAGCAGATGGGCGCCTACGTCGCGCGTGCGATACGCGCACGTCTCGATCGGCGCACGCTCGAACCTTTCCGTTACGTCGACTTCGGCAACCTCGCCACCATCGGCCGCCGCGCCGCGGTGGTCGACCTGCGCGGCTTCAAGTTCTCCGGCTTCGTCGCCTGGGTGTTCTGGCTCGCCGCGCACGTGTTCTTCCTGATCGGCTTCCGCAACCGGCTGATCGTGATGCTCAACTGGTCGTGGGCCTACTTCACCTACCAACGCCACGCCCGCATCATCTTCGGCACCGGCGAGCCTGCCCGCGCCGACACGCCGCCGCCATGAAGGCATGAAGGCGAGGCGGTGCGCACGCATCGCCTCGGCTGCAGCGGTAACGACGACGAAGGGCGCCTCGCGGCGCCCTTCGTGTTTACTGCGGACTCGGTGGCTGTCTGCAGGGACGCGTCAGACGCGATCGATCCGGCACATGAAGCAACCGGTACGGGCATTGTGCGCGTGCACTTCGGTCGTGTCCGGATCGTCGAGCAGCTCGGCCAGCACCGCATCGGCCTGGGCGCCATCGATCGCGCGCGCGCCGCGCATCCAGCCGTCGGCGTCGTAGGCGCGCAGCGACAGATGACGGGTGCGCAGGAACGGCGGCAGTGCGTCGTCGTACGAGGCCGCGGTGGCGCCCTCGCGCACGTAGATCGGGCCGCTGGAACGATAGGGGCCGTCGCAGGCGTGGTGCTCGAAGGTCAGCAACAACACCGAGTCGCCGGGCTTGGCGTCGGCCAGGCTGATCCGACAGGGGTAGCCGTTCGGCGAGTCGGCGACGATGCGGCGCATGCCGTGGGCACGCAGGCTGGCGTCGTCGAGCGCGCCGAGGGTGGCGAAGGGTTCCGGCGACAGGCCGGCGATGCGGTAGCGAGACATCGGGTAACTCCCTGGAAGACAGGGCCCCAAGTTAGATGCCGCGCGCGCGCGGCGATATCCGCTTCTTGCGCTGCGCGGTCGCGAACGCTGCGGCCGATTGCGGCGCCGCAAACGACGACGGCCCGGTTTCCCGGGCCGTCGTCGCTAAGCTTGCTGGTGGCCGATCAGGCGACGAACAGGCCGCGCATCTTCTTCAGGGCATTGGCTTCGATCTGGCGGATGCGCTCGGCGCTGACGCCGTACTCGTCGGCCAGTTCCTGCAAGGTGATCTTGCTGTCGGCATCGAGCCAGCGACGCTTGATGATGTCGCGCGAACGCGCATCCAGGCCGGCGAGGCCTTCGCGCAGCAGGCCGAGCTGGTTGTCTTCCTCGTCCTCGCGCTCGTACGACTGCGACGGATCTTCGTCGCTCGCGCGCAAGTACGCGGCCGGCGACGGCGGCGCATGATCGTCGTCCTCGTCCGAAGGCGCATCGAAACCGATGTCGCGGCCGGACAGGCGCGATTCCATTTCCAGCACTTCGCGCTCGGAGACGTTGAGGTCCTTGGCGACCAGGCGCACTTCCTCGGCGTTCATCCAGCCCAGGCGCGTCTTGCTCTTGCGCAGGTTGAAGAACAGCTTGCGCTGCGCCTTGGTCGTGGCGACCTTGACGATGCGCCAGTTCTTGAGGATGAACTCGTGCATCTCGGCGCGGATCCAATGGACCGCGAACGAGACCAGGCGCACGCCCTGGTCGGGGTCGAAACGCTTGACCGCCTTCATCAGGCCGATGTTGCCTTCCTGGATCAGGTCGCCGATCTGCAGACCGTAGCCGTTGTAGCCGCGGGCCACGTGGACGACGAAGCGCAGATGCGAGTGAACGAGTTCACGGGCCGCGTCGAGGTCTTCCCCTTCGCGGAAGCGGCGCGCCAGCGCCTGCTCGTTTTCCACGCTGAGCACCGGGATCTGGTGCACGGCGCCGATATACGCGTCCAGCGAACCGAGCGCGCTGGGCACAGGCAGGTTGTTGGCGACTAGAGCAGTGGATTGGGCGATAGAGGTCATGGGGGTCATCTTAGCAGTCGCGATATATGACTGCTAAAGGTGGGGAAAGTTCCACAGTGTTGCGGTACTGGAACGGGCGACCGGGCCTTGACCGGCCCGGGCGGCGGAGCGCCGGACCGATGAGACGGCGGCGCGGACATCAACATACCCTTTGCAATTAATAACTTATTAAAGCGAACCGACCGTCGGCGCCATTCAGCCTAGGGCCCGGGCGCTCGAATATCCGCCCGCGGCGCCTTCGGCCGCCTGAACCGGCGTGGCGAAACGCCACTATCGGCCTGATCCGGGCGCACGTTCCATCAGGACCGGGGTCCCAGATCGCAAAACCGGCGCCGGGTCGAGGGCGGCGACCGGGGCTTCGACCCCCGGTCCCGACGAAGGTTCACCCCGCAACCCTGCTCGCGCCCGCGACCGGCGCGCCACTACAGTGAGGCGACGCCGCCCGCCCCGGACTGCCCGTGATCCGAAGAACGACCCAGGAAGACGCCACCGGCTGCGGCCTGGCCTGCGTGGCGATGCTCGGCGGCATCGGCTATGCGCAGGCGCGGGTGCTGGCGCGCCGGCTCGGCGTCGGCCCGCACGACCGGGTCGTGGGCCGCGGCGACCAAGCGCGCACGGTGCGCAATGCCTATTTCAGCGATGCCAGGCAGCTGCGGCGCATGCTCAAACTGCTCGGTCTGCGCGCGGGGCCGGAACGCCGCCTGGCGCGATGGGAGGCGCTCGATCGCAGCGGCATCGCCGGCATCAATCCCAACCGCCGCGAGGGCAGCTGGCACTGGGTGGTCTATCTGCACTCGGACGAAGGCGGCTGCGTGCTCGACCCGAATCCGCGCGTGCGCAGCGAACGCAGGACCGACTTCGGCCGGATGAAGCCGCGCTGCTTCATCCCGGTGGCCCCCGCCTGAGCCGACGTCAGGCGCCGCCGAGTTCCTCCAGCGAGCGGCGGAAACGCTTCAGGGCCGGGGCGATCTCGTCGGTATCGATGACGCCGTAACCGAAGGTCAGCGCCGGCCGCTCCAAGGCGCCGATCGCATAGTCGCCGACCGACTGCGCACCGGGCAGGTGGCGCAGCATGCGGGTAAGGATCGCCGGCGCCAACCCGGGGTCGCGGATGCGCGCGGCCAGATGCAGCCCCGCTTCCGAGGGAATCGGCTCCAGCCACGGATGCAGTTCGCGGCGCAGGCCGTCGAGCAGAGCGTCGCGGCGCTCGCCGTAGATCGAACGCATGCGCCGCACGTGCCGGGCGAGATCACCGTCGCGGATGAAGGCAGCAAGCACCGACTGGGTGATCGTGTCGCAATGCGAATCGGCGCATTGCTTGACCGTGATCAGAGCGTCGCGCGCCCACGCCGGCGCGACCACGAAGCCTTTGCGCAGCGACGGGAACAGGCTCTTGGAGAAGGTGCCGACGTAGAACACCAAGGCGTCGCGATCCAGGGTCTGCAGCGCATCGAGCGGGCGCCCGCCGAAGCGGAATTCGCCGTCGTAGTCGTCTTCGATCACCACCGCATGATGCTGGCGGGCGAACTCCAGCAACGCCTTGCGCCGGCGCAGCGACAAGGCGACGCCGGTCGGCGATTGGTGCGAGGGGGTGACGCTGACGACGCGCACGTCCTCGGGCAGGCGATCCACGCACAAGCCTTCGTCGTCGACCGGCATCGGCACCAGGCGCGCGCCGGCCGCGGCGAAGGCCGCGCGCACCGGCGGATAGCCCGGCTCTTCGACCGCCACCTGGGTCACGCCCGGCGTCACCAGCAAACGCGCGAGCAGATCGAAAGCCTGCTGCGCGCCGGAAGTGACGATGACGTCGTCGGCCGCGCAGGCGACCGCACGCGCGAACGCGACGTGCTGGGCGATCGCTTCGCGCAGGGCCGGGATGCCTTCCGACGGCGGATAACTGAAATGGGTCTTCGACCATTCCCGCAGGCTCTGCGCGGACAGACGCCGCCAGACGTCGTGCGGGAAATGGCGATGGTCGGGAATGCCGAGGCGGAAGCAGCGTTCCGGCAGGCTGCGCGGCGGCGCGGGACGCATGAACGGCGTGCGCCACAGCGGGTTCAGGCGCGGGTCTTCCAGCCCCTGCTCCAGATGCGAGGGCGCGCGCCGTTCGCGACGTCCGGCGACGTCGGCCACCACGGTCTTCGCGCCCTTGCGCGGCAGCGCATAGCCTTCGGCGATCAGCAGGTCGTAGGCGGTGACGACAGTGTTGCGGGCGACGCCGAGTTCGTTGGCGACCTGGCGCGTCGCCGGCAGCGGCGCCCCGGCGGCGAGGCGGCCGTCGAGGATCGCCGAGCGCAGTTGGTGGTGCAGTTCCTGGGTCAGGGTGCCCTGGCCGCGGTCCGGCAGGGCGAGAGGAAACGGGAAAACTGGCCCCATGAAATATCACCGTTTTGGCTCATCCAGGGCGCCAGAGTACTCCTAAGCTGAGTCCATGGAAGCGGCACGACGCCGCCGCACCGCCCCTCCCAGACGAGCCCCTGCCGATGATCGACCTCTACTACAGCCCGACCCCCAACGGCCTGAAGCTGCGCCTGTTCCTGGAAGAGTCCGACCTGGCCCACCGGATCGTGCCGGTGCAGCTTTCGGCCGGCGAGCAGTTCGCCCCCGAATTCCTGGCGATCTCGCCGAACAACAAGATCCCGGCGATCGTCGACCACGCCCCGCGCGACGGCGGCGAGCCGGTGGCGGTGTTCGAGTCGGGCGCGATCTTGCTCTATCTCGCCGAGAAAACCGGCCTGCTGCTGCCCGAGGACGCCCGCGCCCGTCTCGAAGTCACCCAGTGGCTGTTCTGGCAGATGGCCGGGCTCGGCCCGATGGCCGGCCAGGCCGGTCACTTTCGCGTCTATGCGCCCGAGCCGCTGCCGTATGCGATCGAGCGCTACACCCAGGAAGTGAAGCGCCTGTACGCCGTGCTCGACCGCCGCCTCGCCGACCGCGCCTATCTCGGCGGCGACGCCTATTCGATCGCCGACATCGCTTGCTACCCGTGGATCGTGCCGCACGTCGGGCTCGGCCAGGACCTCGCCGCGACCCCGCACCTGCAGCGCTGGTTCCAGAGCATCGCCTCACGTCCGGCCACCCAGCGCGTCTACGCCGGCATCGACGACCCCTACACGAAGGCGCCGGTGCTGTCGGAGGAAGCGCGAAACGTCCTGTTCAACCAGGGCGCGACGAACGCGAAGTCCTGACTCGTCGCGCACCCGCACAGCCCACCTGCATGAGGCCTGTCATGTCCCTGCCGATCTGCGAAACCTGCGGCACCCAGTTCGCCCCTCATGCCGGCGTGCCGGCGCATTGCCCGATCTGCGAAGACGATCGCCAGTACGTCGGCTGGCAAGGCCAGACCTGGACCACCCACGAAGCGCTGGCGCAACGCTACACGCTGCGGCTCGAGGACGATGCCGGCGTGCTCGGCATCGGCCTGGCGCCGGCATTCGCGATCGACCAACGCGCGCTGTATCTGCAGACCGACGCCGGCAACATCCTGTGGGAATGCCTGGCCCTGGTCACCGACGAGGCCGTGGCCGAGCTGCGCGCGCGCGGCGGCGTCGACCTGATCGCGATCTCGCATCCGCATTTCTACGCCTCGATGGTCGAGTGGAGCGAAGCGCTCGGCGGCGTGCCGATCCTGATCCACGAAGCCGATCGCGCATGGGTGCAGCGCCCGTCCGAACGCATCCGCTACTGGAGCGGCGACGAACACAAACTCTCCGAGGACGTCACCCTGATCCGCTGCGGCGGCCACTTCCCCGGCAGCACAGCGCTGCACTGGAAGCGCGGCCCGCGCGACGGCGGCGCGCTGTTCCCGGGCGATGCGCTGCAGGTGGTGTTCGACCGCCGCCACGTGACCTTCATGTACAGCTATCCCAACTACATCCCGATGAAACCCAGCGATGTGCGGGCGATGCGCGAACGCGTCGCCGGCTACGCATTCGAGGACGTCTACGGCTACACCTGGGGCCGCAACATCATCGGCGGCGGCCGCCAGGCGGTCGACGACTCCTTCGATCGCTTCCTCGATGCGGTCGCCTGCTGAGCCGGCCGCGCCTGGCTGCCTTCCCTATCCTCCGAGGAATACCCGATGCCGCACGGACTCGATGCCCTGCACGATTATCTGCCCGCACGTTTCAGCACCAGCGCCGACCTGCCGTGGATTCCGTCCTCGACCCCGGGCAAGGCCGCCAAGCCGCTGCGCTTCCTCGCCGGCGACCAGGGCTTCGTCGAGCTGCTGCGCATGGACCCGGGCGTGGTCATGCCGCTGCACCGCCACACCGGCGAGATCCATGCCTACAACCTCAGCGGCAGCCGGCTGTTGTGCACCGGCGAGCTGATCGGCCCCGGCGACTATGTCTATGAGCCGCCGGGCAATACCGACTGGTGGAAGATCGTCGGCGACGAACCGATGATCGCCCTGGTCGTGGTCATGGGCGCGGTCGAATTCCTCGGCCCCGGCGGCGTGGTGCGGATGCGCGCTACCGCCGAGACCCAACGCGCCGAGTACGAGCAGTACTGCCGCGAGCACGGGCTGCCGCCGCGCGATCTGATGGAGCGATGACCGGCGCCGCCGGCGCTGCGCCGGCGAGCCTCGGCGGCCTCGGGGTTTCAGTCTTCGACGAAGGATTTAAGCCGCAGCAAGGCCTGGTCCCACTGCTGCGAGATCGCATCGAGCGAGCGCCGCGCCTCGTCCAATTGCGCGGGCTCGAACTCCCACAAACGTTCGCGCCCGGCCTTGAGGTCGCGCACCAGGCCGGCCTCGGCCAAGACCTGCAAATGCTTGGTCACCGCCTGGCGGCTGATGTCGGTGCCACCGGTGAGTTGCGCGATCGACATCGCACCGCCCGCGCACAAAGCCACGACCAGGCGCAGCCGCGTCTCGTCGCTGAGCGCGGCGAAGACCCGTGCCGATTTAGACAAAGCCGACTTGCGCAGGGCCGGCGTTTTCGACGCGGCCCTAGCCGACATAGCGTTCGATGTTCTTCATCTGCTCGTCCCAGCCGCCGCTGTTCATGCGGAAGGCTTCGTCGCGGCGCGAGGCCGGCACGCGGTCGAAACCGGACTCGACCACGCGCAACAAGGTGCCGCCGTCGACCTCTTCGAGAGTGAACTCGACCAGGGTCGGCGCTTCCTGCGAGTAGTCGACCTCGGCATCGACCGCATAGGGATGCCAATGGAAGGACAGCAGGCGTTCGGGCTCGACGCGCTGGACTTCGACCTGCATCAGCAGGTGCTCGTAGCCCGGATAGGTGATGTAGCCCTGGGTGGTCTGCCCGGGCACGAAGCGCTGGCCCTCGAGGCGGACGCCGAACCATTCGCCGAAGGACTCGGCGTCCGCCAAGGCCCGCCAGACCCGCGAGCGCGGCGCCTTCAGCAGGATCTGCTTCTCGATGCGATCGGTGGATGCGTTCATGGTCGTACCTCCGACCCGGAGGCTAGTCCCGCCCGCAACGAAATGCAACCATTTGGTTGCCTTACATCGCCACCGCGGCGATCAGGCCGCTCGCCGCCACCGGACCCGCGCCCGATTCAGGCCCCGAGCGAACCATCCTGCAGGGCGCGACACAGCTGCGCGGTGGCCTCGTCCATCGGGAAACAGCATTCCACGTGCAACTCGTCGATGGTGACGTCGCGCGGGGTGCCGAAGGTGGTGATGGTGGAGAAGAACCGCAGCTCGTGTTCGTCGCGGCGCAGGATCGTGGTGAGCAGCGGCGACGGCGCCGCATCGAACTGGCGCCGGCGCCAATGGCTCGGCACCCCGGGATAGGCCATGGCTTCGTCGAGCAAGGCGCGCGCCGCGCTGTCGCCGGGCGTGGCCGCGACGGCGGTATGCAAGTGACGGATCAGCTCGCCGGCCACCTCTTCCCAGTTGGCGACCGCCGGGCGCAGATCCTCGGGGTCGAAGAACTGCCGGATCATGTTGGCGTGGCGGTTCGGGCGACCGCGCATGACGAAGGCATTGGTGCGCACCGCAGCCTCGTTGGCCATCAACACGTCCCAGTGCCGGTTCAACAGGAACGCCGGATACGGCTCCTGCTGCTTGAGGATGAATTCGATCGCGCGCCGGATCTGGGCGAACTCGGGCGTCGCCAACGCGGTCTCGGGGTACTTCGGCGCGAAGCCGGCCGCGACCAGCAACGCATTGCGTTCGCGCAGCGGCATGTCGAGGGCGTCGGCGAGCTTGACGATCATCTCGCGGCTCGGCTGCGACTTGCCGGTCTCCACATAGCTCAGATGACGGGCCGATACGCCCGCGTCCAGGGCCAGGTCCAGTTGGCTCCAGCGCCGGACCGCGCGCCACTCGCGCAGCAGCGCGCCGACACTCTGGTTGCGCGGGCCGGTCTTCGGATTCGTAGCGAGGGCCATGTTCATGCGGCCATGATAGGAGCCGGCTTCAGTCAAAACCATGACCTCGCAGGTCATGCAAATTGCACCTGCGACGTCATTGCCGGCATGACTGCCGATCTCGATCATCGCCTCCCATCGAAACGCCCGTCCGGGCCTGGGAGACGACATGAACCGCAGAACCTTCATCCAACTCGGCGTCGGCGCAGCCAGCGTCGGCCTGCTCGGCGCTTGCGCCACCGGCCTGACCGGCGCCGGCGCCACCGCCGCCGATACCGCGCCGTGGAACGCGGCGGCGTTCCATGCCGCGCGCCGCTTCGTCGCGACCTCGTTCGGCGAGATCGCCTACGTCGAGCGCGGCCAGGGGCCGGCGGCCCTGTTCCTGCACGGCTTCCCGCTCAACAGCTTCCAGTGGCGCGGCGCGATGGCCTATCTGGCGCCGTACCGCCGTTGCATCGCCGCGGACTTCATGGGCCTGGGCTATACGCGGGTCGCCGCAGGCCAGAGCGTCGCGCCGGACGCGCAGGTCGACATGCTCGCGACCTTGCTCGACCGGCTCGGCATCGACAGCGTCGACCTGATCGCCAACGACAGCGGCGGCGCGGTCGCGCAGATGTTCCTGGTCAAGTATCCGCAGCGCGTGCGCAGCATGCTGCTGACCAACTGCGACGTCGAGAACGACAGCCCGCCGGCCGCGGTGGTGCCGGTGATCGAAGCCGCACGCCGCGGCCGCTTCGCCCTGGAAACGTTTCCGCCGCAACTGGCCGACCATGCCTTCGCCCGTTCGGAAAAGGGCATCGGCGTACAGTGCTTCACCTATCCCGATCATCCGAGCGACGAAGCGATCGAGACCTACTTCACCCCGCTGGTGAGCACGCCGCAACGCGTGCAGCTCACCGACGCCTATGCGATGGGGCTGGACCCGAACCCGCTCGCCGGCATCGAGGCGGCACTGAAGCGCTGCACGCAACCGGTGCGGATCGTCTGGGGCACCGGCGACACGATCTTCTCGCCGGCCAGCCCGCATTACCTGGACCGCTTGTTCCCGAAGTCGCGCGGCATCCGCTTCATCGAAGGCGCGAAACTGTTCTACCCGGAAGAGTTTCCGGAAGTGATCGCGCACGAAGCGCGCCAGCTCTGGGCGACGCTCTGATCGCAGCGAAATCTGCGTCGTATCCGTATGACGTTTGTCATCAATCGTGGCCGCGCCGGCGCGTTGCGACGACAACGATGAAGTTCATGCCTGGCCATCGCCAGGCTCGTGTCTCGACTACGACGGCGGCGCAATGCCGCCGTCGCGCGTATCGCAGCGGCCCTCGATGCGCCGTTGGTACGCTCTTGCGATCCGTCCATCGGTTTCGCCTTGTCTCTGCGTACAGCAACCGCCATTACGCTGTCGTGCAAGGTCGCCGCGCCATCGCGTCGCCGCTCACGCCGCCGTCCGCGCATCGCGCTTGCAACCCTGCGTACGATCGCGGCATCAATGTCAGCAAGCCCACTCACTGCGCCGCCTTCGATGCCCTCACCGCTGCGTTTCCGAAACGAACGTCATTCGCCCGGCCCGGTTGCGGACGCACGCGCCAGTCCGCCGCCGTGGCGTCCGCCGCGCGCGCCGCCCGACCCCGGCTTCGATACCCGGATGTGTTTATTTGTACGGTCCCGACGAGCACCACCCGCCGGCGCTACCATGCCGGCTCGCATGAGGTGGCCATGAATAAAGTCCTGCTGATAGAGGACGACGCCCGACTGGCCGGGCTGATATCCGAATACCTGCAACGCTACGACTTTCAAACCTCGGTGGTACTGCGCGGGGACCAGGCGCTGACCGCGATCGAGGACGATCCACCCGACGTCATCGTGCTCGACCTGATGCTGCCCGGCATGGACGGCTTCGACGTCTGTCGCCAGATCCGCAAGCAGTCGAGTCTGCCGATCGTGATGCTGACCGCGCGCGGCGATCTGTTCGATCAGGTCACCGGCCTGGAGGTCGGCGCCGACGACTACGTCCTCAAGCCGGTCGAGCCGCGGCTGTTGCTGGCGCGATTGCGCGCCATCCTGCGCCGCAGCCAGGCGCGGCCGCAACCCAACGGCTCCTCGATGCTGCTGTACGGTGGCCTGCAGATCGACATGACCGCGCGTCAGGTGCGCTGGAAAGGCCAGGAGATCGACCTCAAGACCGCCGACTACAACCTGTTCGTGATCCTGGCCCAGGCCGCCGGCCGCGTGCTCAATCGCGACGAGTTGCTGCGGCGCTGGCGCGGGATCGGCTTCGACGGCGTCGACCGCACCGTCGACGTCAGCATCTCGCGCCTGCGCCGGCATTTCGGCGACGACGCCAACGAGCCGCGCAAGATCAAGACCGTATGGGGCCGCGGTTACCTGTTCAGTCCGATCGCCTGGGAGGACTGAATGTTCGCGATGCTGGTGCGGCTGTATCTGACCGTGGCCGGCCTGCTGTTGTGCTCGATGCTGTTGGTGCAGCAAGCCTTTCCGTATCTGTTCCCGGACCAGTACTCGCAATCGGCGCGGCACGAGTTCAGCGGCGAGCTGGCGCTGCTGCGCGAGCACCTGCGCGGCATCGGCATCGGCGAATTGCCCGAGCGCATCGCCGCGCTCAACCGCAGCAACCCGGACCGCTACAGCGTGCTGTCGCCGGCGATGGCGCTGCGCCTGCCGTCGCGGGTGCTGGCCGAACTGGCCGCCACCGGCACCGCCAGCGACCACGTCAGCACCGAGCATCACCACGTCTATGTCCGCCTCGACCACGGCGACGTGGTCCAGATCAGCTACGACGAAAGCGATTTCCCGATCCGCTACATCGCCTATGCCACCGTATTCGCGATGGTGCTGGTCGGCCTGATGATCTGGCTGCAGCCGCATTGGCGCGACCTGGAGCAGTTGCGCGACGCCGCCGCGCGCTTCGGCGACGGCGACCTCAACGCCCGCGCACGACTCCCCGGCGGCTCGTCGATCCGCCAGCTGTGCGTCTACTTCAACAACATGGCCGACCAGATCGGCTGCCTGATCCAGTCGCAGCGCGACATGGTCAACGCCGCCTCGCACGAGCTGCGCACGCCGATCACCCGCCTGGAGTTCGGCCTGGCCAACCTCGGCGACACCCTCGACGACCGGGTGGCGCGTGCGCGCGTGCACGCCTTGCGCTGCGACGTCGAAGAACTCGACCTGCTGGTTGGCGAACTGTTGACCCTCGGCATGCTCGAACGCAGCGGCCCGATGCCGGCGTTGGAGCGCATCGACCTGTCCGCGTTCCTGCGCGCCTCGACCGGCGTGTCGGCCGAGGAGCTGCGCATCCGCACCACCCATATCGAATGGGCGCTCGCCCCGGCGCTGAAAGAGGTCGTGGTCGAGCCGCGCAGCCTCGGCCGCGCCTTCTCCAACCTCATGCGCAACGCCCTGCGCTATGCCGACGGCACCATCCGGGTCGGCGCCGAAGCGGTCGAGCACGGTTGGCAGTTGGTGGTCGAGGACGACGGCGTCGGCATCCCGCCGGAAGACCGCCTGCGCGTGTTCGAACCGTTCTATCGCCTCGACCGCAGCCGCGACCGCGCCACCGGCGGCTTCGGGCTGGGCCTCAGCATCGTGCGCCAAGTGATCGACCGCCACGGCGGCGAGGTCCACATCGAGAGCTCGCCGCTGGGCGGCGCGCGCTTCGTCATGCGCATTCCCTGGCACCAGCCCGGCGAGTGGCGCGGCCGCAACCGCCCCCCGCGCGAAGAGCCCGCGGCGGACGCCGGCCACCTCGAGCATTCGTTTCATCTGCAATGATCGGCACCGAAAGGATCGGCGCCGAGCGCTGACCCCTTTTTCCGGCGCAGTGCGTTAACCCATGCGCAGGCCGCCAATGACGGCGGCCGGGAAGGAACCGATATGCATATGGAAATGAATGCCCTCGACGACGTCGAGTCGCAGGTCCTCGACCTCGCCAACCAGGCCATCGGCCATCAGGCCGGCGGCGATTACCGCCAGGCCGCCCAGCACTGGGCGCAGGCCATCGCCTTGGCCGACACCGGCATGCACGACGACGAGATCCGCTACTGGCTGCGCAGCGGCATCGCCGACGCCCACTACCGGCTCGGCCAGGACGAAGCCTGCATCGCCGCGGCGCGCGAGGCGCGCGCCTGGTGCCGGCAGAACCAGGCGCCGCTGGCGGCCTTGCTGCTGGGTCAGGCGCTGTACCGCAGCGGACGCGTGCAGGCGGCGCTGGAAGCCCTCGACGAGGCGCGCGGCATGATCGGCGCGGAGTTCCTCGACGCGATCGACCACGCCCATCGCGACGCCATCGCCGAGCTCATGACCGCCCGCGCCGCCTGATCGCGAGGCTGCGCGGCGGGCTCAGAAGCGCGCCCACCATTGCACCGAGCGCTCGAAGTAACCGATCAGGGTCTGCACCAGGCGTTGCCGGTCCTGCGGCTCGCCGCAGGCAATGACCCGGTCGACCGCGCTGTGCATGGCGGTGAAGAAGATCACCGCGGTCAGGCGTGGGTCCGGCGCGGCCCAGACCCGCGCTGCGATGCCGCCTTCGAGCAACTCGACCAGTTGATCGACGACCGGGTTCTCCTGCATCGCATGGCGGTCGTGGGTGCGCAGGTCGTGGAAGACGACGTCGTGCAGCGCGACCTGGTCGAGATATCCTTCGACCGCGCTCTGCACCCAGGCGCGCAGGCGTGCCGGCCAATCGTTGGGCCGGCAGCGGTCCATGGCCTCGTGGAGACGGACGCGAAAGCCCTCGACGAAACGCTGCTGCAAGGCCAGCAGCACATGCTCGCGGCTGGCGAAGTGGTCGCGCAGCACGCGCAGTTCCAGGCCGGCGCCGGCGGCGATGTCGGCCAGGGCGACGCGCTCGGTGCCGCGCTCGACGAACAGGCGCGCGGCGACGTCCAGCAGCGCTTCGCGGGTCGGGGCGGCGGCCGCGGCGAAGGCGGGCTGGGGCAGAGCAAACGCTGACGGGGACGGCATCGACCGGCCTCAAATGAGAATGGCTCTCATCATATCCCAGGCCACGACGGCGCGGGCCGGCGAGACCGGCCATACCGCCTGACCGCATTCACCCGGGCGTCGCGATCCGAGCCGGCCGCGCGTCGCAGTTCGATCGTTCTGCATCGCTCGACGCGGCGGTCTGCGCGCCATGGATATTCGCTGGCGGAAAATTCGTTCGCTAAAGCGAAAATCGAAAGCGCCTCGATGCCGCGCGGCATCACAGGCGGATCGTGATTTCGAACCGCGTTGCGATACCGCGCGGATACCGATATTTCAGAGGCGCAAACGCGAAAAATCGCTGCGGCGAGAATATTCGCGCGATCTTGTCGCCTGTAGAAAAAGCTTCACATATTCGACTTGTGATCCGGCTCTCAACGGCGGCTTCGTAAATATTCGACTTGTGATCCGGCTCTCACCGATCTCGATGGACAGCGCCGGAGCGCTCAGGGATATTGAATCCGAAGCGGCAGCGAAGTGCGATGCGGATCGTCGCTGCCGCAGGCGAACCACATAAGAACTCAAGCCCGCCATCTGCGCGAATAGCGCAGCCAGCTGCTACGGACAGGGCTCAGCCCCGGCGCCAAGCGCCGCGGCGACGACGTAGTTTTATTTCGAAACAAACATGGAGAGGGGGCCACTCGTAACGACGAGCTGGCCGCGGGATCGCGCGCGAAAACAACGCGTCGTCGGGCATCGCGCCCGCCGGCCGCTGACGGCGTGCGGCCAACGGCCGCCTCAAAGGATGCGCGCCATGAATGAATCCCACTCCCCCGCCCTGCCCCTGACCACCGCCCAGCGCGGACTGTGGGTCGGGCAGAAGATCGCCTCGGCCGAAGCCTCCATGAACATCGCCGAAGCCGTGGAGATTTGCGGCCCGGTCGATACCGAGCTGTTCCTGCGTGCACTGCGCCAATTCACCCGCGAAGCCGATGCCACCCGCGTGCGCATCGTCGAACAAGGCGGCCTGCCGCGGCAGATCGTGCGCGAGGAATACGAAAGCGACTTCCCGTATTTCGACCTCAGCCTGGAAGCCGAACCGCGCGCGGCCGCGGAACGCTGGATGCAGGCCGAACTCGCCAAGCCGGTCGATTTCGTCCACGACCCGCTCTGGGTCAGCGCGCTGTTCAAGCTCGCCGACGACCGCTATTGCTGGTACCAGCGCGCCCATCACACGATCTACGACGGCTACAGCGGCGGCATGACCGTGCGCCGCATCAGCGAGTTGTACAGCGCCTACGTCGAAGGCCGCGAGCCCGAGCCCTGCGGCTACGGCTCGCTGGCGGCGCTGGTCGAAAGCGAAGCCGCCTATCGCGGTTCCGAACGTTTCCAGCGCGACCGCGCGTTCTGGCGCGAGCAACTGGCGGCCCTGCCCGAGGCGGTAACCTTGGCGCGTCGGCGCGTGCGCAACAACGGCGGCCTGCGCCGTGCGCGCGGCCTGCTCGACGACGCGGCGCGCACACGCCTGGTCGAGATCGCGCGCGACTGCGGGGTGAGCCTGCCGCAGGTGCTGATCGCGCTGATCGCCGCCTATTATCACCGCGCCACCGGCGCCCACGACCTGGTGTTCGGCATGCCGGTCACCGGCCGCGTCAATCACGCCCTGCGCAGCACCCCGGGCATGGTCGCCAACGTGGTCGCGATCCGTTTGGCGATGAGCCCGCAGACGACCATGCCGGAACTGTTCGCGCAGGTCTCGCGCGTGGTCAAGCAGGCGCTGCGCCACCAGCAGTATCGCTACGAAGACCTGCGCCGCGACCTCGGCCTGGTCAATCCCGACCAGCATCTGGCCTGGCTCGGCATCAACATCGAGCCCTTCGACTACGGCAGCTTCGGCGGCCATCGCGCGACCGGGCATAACCTGCACAACGGCTCGGCCGAAGACCTGACCGTGTTCGTTTACGACCGCGACGACGGCGAAGGCTTGAGCTTCGACCTCGATGCCAACCCGGCCCTGTACCCGGCCGCGGAGCTCGACGAACACCGGCGCCGCCTGATGCGGTTGATCGAATCGGTGTCGGCCGATCCGTCGCTGAGCCTCGGCGCCATCGACGTGCTCGGCGATCAAGAGCGCGAGCGCCTGCTGCTGGGCTGGAACGACACCGACGCACCGCTGCCGGACAGCACCGCGCTCGACCAGTTCGAGCAGCAGGCCGCGCGCACGCCCGATGCGGTCGCGGTGATCGCCGGCGACACCGTGCTGAGCTATCGCGAACTCGACCAGAGCAGCACCCGCCTGGCCCACCGCTTGATCGCGAAGGGCGTGCGCCCCGGCGACATCGTCGCCATCGCCCTGCCGCGCGACGAGGTGTTGATCACGGCCCTGATCGCGGTGTGGAAAGCCGGCGCGGCCTATCTGCCGCTGGACCCGGAAGCGCCGGCCGAGCGCATCGCCCTGACCCTCGACGACGCCGCACCGAGCCTGCTGCTGACCACCTCGAACTTCGCCGAGGCCTTCGCCGGCCGCGCGCTGCCGCTGCTGTTCGCCCACGAGCAGGACGAGGCCTACGAGATCGACGTCGACGCCGTCCTGCCGCGCGCGCGCTTCGACGCCACCGCCTACCTGATCTACACCTCGGGCTCGACCGGCCGGCCCAAGGGCGTGGAAGTCACTCAGCGCAATCTCGGCAACTTTCTGCTCGCGACCCAGCGCCTGTTCGCGCCGACCGCGGCCGATCGATTCTTGGCCCAGACCACGGTCGCCTTCGACATCGCCTGCTTCGAGCTGTTCCTGCCGCTCAGCGTCGGCGCGCGCATCGTCGTGACCACCGCCGAGGTGGTGCGCAATCCGCTCGCGCTGGCCCGCTTGATCGCCGAGCACGGCCTCAACTTCGTCCAGGCCACGCCGTCGCTGTGGCGCATGCTGTTGGCCAACCCCGAGCTGCGTCTGGACGGCGTGCACGCGTTGTCGACCGGCGAAGCCTTGCCGCCGGAACTCGCCCAGCGTCTGGTCGCCGCGGCCGCGCGGGTGACCAATCTGTACGGGCCGACCGAGACCACGGTGTGGGCCAGCGCGATCGAGATCACGGCGGCCGACCTCGCCGACGGTGCGCCGCCGCCGATCGGCAAGCCACTGGCGAACACCCGCGCCTACGTGCTCGACACCACGCTGAGTCCGGTGCCGACCGGCAGCGTCGGCGAGCTCTACATCGGCGGCGCCTGCGTCGCCAAGGGCTATCTGGGCCGCGACGAGCTCACCGCCGAGCGCTTCATCGCCGATCCTTTCGCCGCCCGCCGAGCCGATCCGCTCAGCGCCACCGATGCGCGCCTGTACCGCACCGGCGACCTCGCGCGCTGGCGCGACGACGGCGTCATCGAATACCTGGGCCGCGCCGATCAGCAGGTCAAGATCCGCGGCCACCGGGTCGAGCTCGGCGAAATCGAAACCCATCTCGGCGCCGAAGAAACCGTAGCCGAGGCCGCGGTCGCCCTGCACAGCGACACCGCGGGGCACGCGCTGCTTGCCGCCTATCTGGTGCCCGCGACCGGCCTGCGCCTCGACAGCGACGGCCTGCGCCGCCGTCTCGCCGCCAAGCTGCCCGACCACATGGTGCCGAGCGTCTACGTCGAATTGGCGGCGCTGCCGCTGACGCCGAGCGGCAAACTCGACCGCAAGGCGCTGGCGCCGCCGGAACGCAGCCGCCAGGCTGCCTACGCCGCGCCGCGCAGCGAGATCGAACGCAAGCTGGTGGCGCTGTGGCAGCGGATCTTCGGCCTCGAACGCGTCGGCATCCACGACAACTTCTTCGAGCTCGGCGGCGATTCGCTGACCGCCGCCGAACTGGTCGCCGCCTTCCCGCAGCATTTCGGCAGCGAGCTGTCGCTCGGCGCCCTGTTCGAGGGCTCGACCATCGCCGGCCTAGCCGCGTATCTGGAACGCAGCGGCGGCGAGAACGATCCGCTCGGCGCGTTGCTGTCGCTGCGCCTGTCCGACCGCGAACGGCCGCTGTTCTGCATCCACCCGGTGACCGGCTTCAGCTGGTCCTACGCCGGCATGCTGCGCCACCTCGACGAGACCCTGCCGGTGTACGCCCTGCAGTCGCGCGGCCTGCGCGGCGGCGGCGCCCTGCCCGGCAGCATCGAGGAGATCGCCGCCGACTACATCGCGCAGATGCGCCGGATCCAGCCGCAGGGGCCGTACCGCCTGCTCGGCTGGTCGCTCGGCGGCCTGATCGGGCATGCCATCGCCGCGCAGTTGCAGCAGGTAGGCGAACGCATCGAACTGCTGGCGATGATGGATTCGTATCCGTTCGTGGCCGATGCCCACGACGCCCAGAGCGAAGCCCAACAGGCCGTGGCCGTGCTCAAGTTCCTCGGCTTCCACC
The DNA here is from genome assembly GCF_052045105.1 of Lysobacter sp. 22409. Taxonomy (NCBI): domain Bacteria; kingdom Pseudomonadati; phylum Pseudomonadota; class Gammaproteobacteria; order Lysobacterales; family Lysobacteraceae; genus Lysobacter; species Lysobacter sp. 22409. The sequence goes on from NZ_JBQEOE010000014.1 coordinate 20,848, forward strand.
ACCGCACCCGCGACAACCCGCCGCAGGACATGCGCAGCTTGGCCGACTTGTTGTGCCGCGAGTACGAGGTGTTCTCGATTCCGCTGGTGCAGGAAATCATGAAGGCCGACGCGCGCCTGATCGAGAACGTCACCGCGGTGACCCGCAACAACCTGATGCTGGCGCGGCGCTACCGGCCGGCGCCGATCGAGACCGACGTGGTGTTCTTCAACGCCGGCCTCAAGGAGCACGTCGACCTGGACGGCCTGCTGCATTACCACGCCGCGGCCTGGCAGCCCTTCATCGGCGGGCGCATCGAGATCCACGACGTCGACTGCCATCACCAGTCGATGCTCGAGCCGCGCGCGGCCGCCCACATCGGCCGCGTGCTGCGCGAGCGGCTGGACTCGCGGCCGCTGCCTTCCCCGCCATCGACGCCGGCCGCGCTCGCGGTCGCGTACTCGTAAGGAGACGCCCGTGTCCGATGCCATCGTCATCTTCACCGTCGGCACCCAAGGCGACGCGCGTCCCTGCGTCGCCCTCGGCGTGGCCCTGCGCCAGGCCGGCCACCGGGTCCGCATCGTCACCAGCGACAACTTCGCCGGCATGGTGCGCGAAGCGGGGCTGGAGTTCTTCGCCCTCAGCGCCGACTTCAGCGATCTGCTGACCAACAATCCGGAAACCGTCGACAAGGCGCTCAACCCCTTGTTCCTGGTCAAGCACACGCGCGAGAAATTCGCCTCGATGGCCGCGACCTGGGTGCGCGAGACGCGGCCGGCCTGCGAGGGCGCGGCGCTGCTGATCGGCAACGGCATCGCCACCCAATTGGCGAAAGCGCTCGGCGAGGCCGAGGGTATCGCCTTCGTGCAGGCGCAGTTGCAACCGTTCACGCCCTCGCGCGAACTCTCGCCGCTGGCGTTCTGGTCGAAGGCGCGGTTCCCGGGCGCGGTCAACCTGGGCCTGTACCAACTCATGAAGTTGTTGGCCTGGTACACCCTCAAGCCCGCGGTCAACGACGTGATCCGCCCGCAACTCGGCCTGCCGCGCTATCCCTGGTACGGCCCTTATTTCGAGCGCGATCGCTTGCGCAAACGCGTGCTGTATGGCTACAGCCGGCACATCCTGCCGCGACCCAGCGACTGGCCCGAGGAGGCACGCGTCACCGGCGGCTGGTTCCTCGACCAGGCCGAGCAGTGGCAGCCGCCGCAGGCCCTGCAGGATTTTCTCGACGAGGGCGAGAAACCGATCTACATCGGCTTCGGCAGCATGCTGGCGAACAACGCCGAGGCCTTCACCGCGACCGTGCTCGAGGCCGCGCGCATGAGCGGTCGCCGCGCGGTGCTCGCGACCGGCTGGGGCGGCCTGCGCGGCGAACCCGGGCGCCGCGACGAGCGCACCTACGTGATCGACAACGCGCCGCACGACTGGCTGTTCCCGCGCATGGCCCTGGCCATGCATCACGGCGGCGCCGGCACCACCGCGGCGGCGGCGCGCGCCGGCATCCCTTCGGTGTTCGTGCCGTTCTTCGGCGATCAACCGTTCTGGGCGCGGCGCATGCACGAACTGGGCGCGGCGCCGCCGGCCCTGGACCGCGTGAGCGTGACCGCGACGCAGATGGCGCAGGCGATCGGCGCCGGGCTGCAGGCGCCGATGGTGCAGGCCGCCGCGCAACTCGGCCAACGCATCCGCGCCGAGGAAGGCGGCGCGACCGCGGTGCGCGCGTTGGCCGAGTGGGGGCTGTTGCCGGCCGCGTCGGGCCCGGCCGCGCAGGCCGCATCGGCGAAGGAAACACCGGCGCGGCTGCGCGCGGTGGAAGCCTTGGAGGCCTGAGGCGCGGCCCATCGGCGTCGGCCTCGCGGCCCGCCGCCCTCATCCGGCCCTGCGGGCCACCTTCTCCCGCAAACGGGAGAAGGAAGGCGCCGTCGCCCTCGCTAGCGCCTGAAGCCACAAGGCGAGACGTTTGGAGAGGCGGGCCCGGCTTGCGACGGGCTCCCCACGACGCCAACCACCCATTGCAGCCTGCAAGACGCGCTTCGGCGAGAATGAGCGGCTGATCGCGCGATGTTCTCGTCGCGCCTCAAACCGCCGAGGCGTCCTCCATGAAAAGCACCGATGTCGAACTCGAGCGCCTGCGCATCCGCCGCGAAGCGCGCCGCGCTGCGCTCGCCGCCGACACCCGCGTCGCGGTCGAACGCGAGGGCCGCGCCGTCTGCCTGTCCGGCGGCGGTTATCGCGCCGCGTTGTTCCACCTCGGCGCCTTGTTGCGTTTGCACGAGAGCGGATTGTTGGCCGGGGTGACCATGTTCAGCTCGGTCTCGGGCGGCAGCATCGTCTCGGCCTGGCTCGCCTGCCGTTATCTCGACACCCGCCTCGACGGCGAAGCCTTCGCTGCCTGGAGCGACCGCATCGATTTCCGCGCGGTGGTGGTCGAGCCGTTCCGCGCCGTCGTCGCCCGCGACATCCGCACCGCACCGGTGCTCGCCACCGTCGCCTACAACTGGCTCTGGCCCTCGCACCGCATCGCCCTGCTCAAGCGCCGCTATGCCGGGGTCTTCGGCGAACGCACGCTCGACGAATTGCCCGAGTCGCCGGCCTTCGTGTTCTGCGCGACCGATCTGACTTTCGGAGTGAACTGGGAGTTCTCGCGGCGCCGCGTCGGCGACTACCTCGCCGGCTATCTGCGCGACGGCGCACGGCGCGTCGGCCTGGCCTGCGCGGTCGCCGCGTCCTCATCGTTTCCGCCGGTGTTCGGCCCGGTCCGCTTCGACACCGAAGCCGGCGACTACCAGCACGGTCATTACCAGGGCGACGACGGCGACGAACTGCGCGCACGCATCGAGCTCAGCGACGGCGGTGTCTACGACAACCTCGCCACCGAGCCGGCGCTGCGCCGTTACCGCGAGGTGCTGGTGTCCGACGCCGGCGGCCCATTCGCGTTCGAGACCCGGCGCTGGTGGCTGCAGCGGCTGCTGCGCTACACCCAGGTCGTCGGCAACCAGGCCGAGGCCCTGCGCAAGCGGCTGTTCTTCGGCCAGGCCGAGAGCGGTTCGCTGACCGGCGTGTACTGGAGCTTGAACGGCTCGCGCGACGAAGGCGCCGACGGCTACAGCCCGGCGCTGGTGCGCGAGGTGATCGGCCGGTTCCGCACCGATCTGGATCGCTTCCTCGACCCCGAGTTCGAGGTTTTGGTCAATCACGGCTACTTCGCTGCCGTCGACGCGATGTGGCGGCAGAACGGCTGGCATCCCGACAGCACCCAGAGCGCGAACTGGCCGTATCCGCAGCGCGCCGACGAGAGCGAAGTCCGGCGTCTGTTGCGCCACAGCCACCGGCGCGTGCTGCACCGGCGCTGGTGGGGCGCGAGCTGAGCCGATCGCGTTCGGCGCGCCCCCTCAAGCAGAGGCCGTGGCTCCACGCTCGCACGGCGCGAACAGGTCCAGGCGTTTGCGATACACGGAAGTCTCGACCTGCATCAGGCCGAGCACCGAATGGAACAGGTTGTCCTGGCTGGCCGGCCGCCGTGCTTCGTTGCGCAGGCACCGCAGGTCGAGGCCGCGCGCGGTGCTGAAGCCCGGCGACATCCACATCACCATCGGCACCCGGGTCTGGGTCTTTGGCGCGATGGCGTACGGCACGCCGTGCAGGTACAGGCCGTTCTCGCCGAGCGACTCGCCGTGGTCGGACAGATAGATCAGCGCGGTGTCGCGACCGGCGTCGCCGGCCAGGTAACGGATCGTGCGGGCGAGGAATTCGTCGGTGGCCAACACCGCGTTGTCGTAGGCGTTGACGATCTGCTCGCGGCTGCAGCGCCCGAGCTCGTTGGTGTCGCAGGTCGGGGTGTAGCGGCGCAGGCGCTCGGGATAGCGACGGAAATAACTCGGCCCGTGATTGCCGAGCTGATGCAGCACCACCACCGCATCGCCGCCGCGCACGTCGAGGCGTTCGCGCAGGCCGCGCAACATGACCTCGTCGAAGCAGCGCTCGGCATCGCAGAAGGCCGGATCGCGGTCGTGCTCGAACGACTCGAACGCCAGGCCCTTGCAGACGTTCTTGCAGCCGGTCTGGTTGTCGCGCCACAGGGTCTGGATGCCGGCGTATTCGAGCACGTTGAGCAACGACTCCGAGCCCTCGATGCGACGCTTGTCGTAATTCTCGCGGCCGTACGGCGAGAACATGCACGGCACCGACACCTCGGTGCTGCTGCCGCAGGCAGTCATGTCGGGGAAATTGATCGGCTGGATCCGCGCCAGCTCCGGCGTGGTCTGGCGCTGGTAACCGTTGAGGCCCCAGTTCTGCGCGCGCACGGTCTCACCGACCACCAGCACCAGCAGGCGCGGCTTGGCCCCGGGCGCGCGGGCACCGACGCGTGCGTCGGTGCCGATCGGCGCGCGTCCGCGCACCCGCGAAGCCGAGTCGTCCAGCGCGACCCGCGCCAGCGAGACCAGATAATTCGCCGGCGTCACCAGGTGGCGGATCTCCTTGTGATTGCGCATCAGCGCCGATACGTCCTGGAACGACAGCATCAGCGCCAGCACGCCGACCGCGAGCGCGGCCGACAGCGTGCCCAGGCGCACCAGCACGGCGCGCCCGAGCGGCCGCGGTTTCAGCTTCACCCGCCACAGCAGCAGCGACGGCAGCACGCCGTACAGCAGCATCGGCAGGATCAGACCGGCACTGAGCAGTTCGCCGGATTCTTTGCCGTCGGACTGCAGCACGTTGCGCACCATGCCGGTGTCGAGGTACACGCCGTACTGGCTCATGAAATGCGCGGCGGCGGCGGTGATCAACAACAGGAGAGTCAGCAGCGGCTTCACCGTCCAACGGTTCAACAGCATCCCGAGCAGAAGCAGAGTGATCGCGACGATCGCCACGAACATGCAGGCGGCGATCCAGGCGCCGTCGCCGGCGCTCAGCGCCCCGGCGGCCGAAGCCGCGTGCCAGAACGCGCCGTTGGCGAACACCGCGAAGAACAGACTCGCGGCCAGGGCGATGCTCTCGACGCTGGCCTCGGGCCGGTAAGCGAACCAGGCCGGCCAACGCAGCCGCGAACGGACGATCGCGTTCATCGGCCGGCCCCCGGCGCCAACGGCAAGGCGACCGCCGCGGGCGCCGCGCGCTTGAGCGGCGCCATCGCCAGGTACAGCGTCAGCGCCGCCGACCAGGCGATGCCGAGGGTCCACAGATCGTGCGAAAGAAAGTGCGCGCCGCGCAGCTGTTGCGCAAAACCGAACAGCAAACCGAGGCCGAGGCCGACCGACAGCCCGAGCCAACGCAGCCGCGGCTGCACGGCCAGGAAGAAGAAGTACAAGGCGACCCAGGCATAACCCGCGCTGGCATGGCCGGCCGGAAAACAGCGTCCGCGCGCCAGCCCCGACGGGCGCTGGGACAACAGGCCGAAGAACTCGTTGGCGCCGCCGTAGCGGCTCAAGTCCCAGGGGCAATCCATGTCGGTGAGCGACTTCAGCGCCGACACCAGCGCGATCGCCAGCACGGTCGACAGCAACAGATACGCCAGCGGCCGCCGCCATTCGCTCAAGCCCGGGCTCAGGCGCGCGACGAGCCACGATGCGAGCACGCCGAACCAGGCCGCGGTGCTGGCGTCGCGGCCGAAACGATGGACCAGATGCTCGGTCAGATAGGCGTTCTGCAACGCCCAACGCCCGCCTTGCCAGGCATACAAACGGTCGGCCAGCCAGAAGTCGCCGCCCGTCGTCGCCCAGGCCGTCACGGCGAACCAGAGCAGCAGCGGCGCGGCGAGATGCGTCCGCAGGAAACGGCGATGCGACGGGTAATACCGCGGCGAGAGCGCGGAACGGGCGAGGAAATAGGCGGAGGGGTTCATCGACGGCGGCGGGCTCGCAGGGCGGCGAAGGCGGTCCCGCGATGGGATCGGCCGGACCGGCGGCGATCATCGAAGCGCCGCTGTCGGAGAGCGGTCGGAGCCAGGTTCGCGCTTCGTTAAAGCGCAGCCGATGGCGCAGGCCGCAACCGCCGGCGTTCAGCTGCCGGCGTGGGCGGCGGCGTGCTTTGCGAGGCGCTCCGACATCGCTCCGACGCGACCTGGGCGACCCTGGCGGTTTGGTCCAGTGGTTTGGTCCGGTGGTTTGGCGGTGGTTTGGGCCCGGCGCCCGGGCCAGGTCGGGCCGATCACGGCCGGCGGCGGCCACGGGCCGCGCCGGTGCGAATCGGGCACTATCGCAACGAGCCGCGAACGGCGGCGGGAGATTCGGCGCATGCGCCTGTTGGTGGTGGAAGACAATCGCAGCCTGGTCGCCAACCTCTTCGATTATTTCGAGGCGCGCGGCTACACCCTGGATGCCGCGCCCGACGGCCCGACCGGCCTGCACCTGGCGGTGACCCAACATTACGATGCGATCGTGCTGGACTGGATGTTGCCGCGCCTGGACGGGCGCGAGGTGCTGCGCTGCCTGCGCGAGGAAGCCGGTTCCGACGTGCCGGTGCTCATGCTGACCGCGCGCGACGAACTGCCCGACAAGATCGCCGGCTTCCGCGCCGGCGCCGACGACTACCTGACCAAGCCCTTCGCCCTGCCCGAACTCGAAGTGCGCCTGGAAGCGTTGGCCGCGCGCGCAGCCGGACGCGGCCGCAGCCGGGTGCTGCAACTGGCCGATCTCAAACTCGACCTGACCACCCTGGAAGTCAGCCGCGGCGGGCGCGCGCTGCACCTGTATCCGGCCTGCCGCAAATTGCTCGAAGTGTTGATGCAGTCGAGCCCGGCCGCGGTCACCCGCGAACGCCTCGAACATGCCTTGTGGGGCGACAGCCCGCCCGACGGCGACATGCTGCGCTCGCATATCTACGAACTGCGCCGCGCCGTCGACGGCCCTTATCCGGTCAAGCTGATCCAGACCCTGCCGCGCGTCGGTTATCGCATCGCCGTGCCGGCCGCCGAGCGCGACAACGATGCCCACGCCGACTGAATTCAACGGGCCCGCCGCCGGGACCGCAGGCGCTCGCGGCGGATTCCGTTCGAGCCTGCAGCGCCGCATCCTGCTCGGCGTGCTCGGCTATACCGCGTTGCTGTCGATCGCGGTGGTGGTGCAGGGGTTCGTCGTCAACGAGCACGCCGAACATCTGGTGTGGACTTCGCTGATGGATTCCGAGCTCGATCACTTCATCGAGCGCCGCCGGATCGAACCCGACTATCGCTGGATCGACACCGAATCGCTGAGCCTCTACGACAGCCGCGGCGACCGCCCGATCCCGGCCGACCTGCAGGCGCTCGGCCCCGGCGTGCACGACGACATCCTGGTCGACGGCGGCGAGCGCGTGGTGATGGTGCGCGACGTCGACGGCGGACGCCTGACCCTGTCGCTCGACATCACCGACATGGAGCACAGCGAATTCGACATGGCGCTGACCATCGCCGGCGCGGCACTGACGACCTTGCTGCTGCTGGCGGTGATGATCGCCTGGGGCGTGCACCGCCTGGTGCGCCCGCTCAGCCACATGGCCCAGCGCATCGGCGGCCTGCAGCCCGATCGCGCCGGCCAGCGCATCGAGGTGCCTGAAGCGGCGAGTTCGGAACTGGTGGTGATCGCCGATGCGGTCAACGACTACCTCGAACGCAACGACCGCTTCGTCGAACGCGAGCGCGCCTTCATCGACAGCGCCAGCCACGAACTGCGCACGCCGATCGCGGTGATCGCCGGTTCGACCGAACTCGCGCTCGAACAACGCGAACTGCCGCCGGGCGCGCAACTGCAGTTGGAACGGATCCGTCGCACCGCCCGCGACGTCGAGCAGCTAATTTCGCTGTTGCTGGTGCTCGCCAAGGACCCGCAGCGCCTGGCCGCGAGCGCCGACCGCGTCGCCCTGGATCAGTTGCTGCCGGAGATCGTCGAAGACCACCGTCACCTGACCCGCGACAAAGACCTGAGCCTGGCGCTGGCGCCGATGCCGCATTGCGAGATCGTCGCGCCGCTGCCGATCGTGCAGGCGGCGATCGGTAACCTGCTGCGCAACGCCATCGAGAACAGCGACCGCGGCGAGATCGCGATCCGCCTGTCCGCGGATGCGACCGTGATCATCGAAGACCCGGGCCACGGCATGACGCCGGAGGAGATCAGCGCGATCTACGCGCGCGTCGCGCGCGGCGGCCGCGAAGGCGGCGGCATCGGCCTGGACCTGATCTCGCGCCTGTGCGAGCACCTGGGCTGGAGCCTGCGTTTCGATGCCGCCGAACGCGGCACGCGCACCACGCTACGCTTGCGGCCGGATTGAACGGCAGCCGCTACGAATACCTCCAACCGTCATCCCCGCGAAGGCGGAGTGAATGGATGCTGCTCGCGAGCCACTGGCTCGCGCATCCACGAACGCCAGGGCGCTATGCGCCCTGGCCGGCTCGCAGAGACCTCAGGTGTTCCCGCACGAAAATCCGACTGCTCGACCACTCGCCATCGACACGTGGAAGTGCACGGTCGCGGCTCGCGCCGCTCCTGCCCTTGGCTGCGGGAAGTGATGCCGCCAGCCGGTCAGTGCCGCCGGTCTCACTCGTCCAGTTAATCGCCCGCAGCATCGTCCGCCGGCGGCGCCGGCAAAGCCCGCGCCGCTACCGCTACCGGTGCCGACAGCGACGCCGGCGCGGTGCGCTGGCGTTCGTAGGCGCGCGCGACTTCGGCGTGGCCGTACTTGCGTTCCAGGCGCTTGACGATGAAATGGCCGCGCGCCATGTCCTGATAGTGATTGGTGAACAGCATGTTCATCGTCGCCGCGGTGGCCGCGCCGATCACCGGCACCAGCTGCGCCGCGGTCTTCTCGCCGACGACCACGCCGAAGCGCGTGGCGACCACATCGACCAGCTTGCTCATCCACGCCGTGGCCTGCTTCTTGGCGTAGGCATGGGTGGCATGCTGGGCACCGCGCCGGCCGGCCAGCCCGGCCAGTTCCAGCCGGCCGACTTCGGCCAGGGCGGTACGCACGGCGTAGTAACCGGATGCGGACGCATCGTCCTCGTCGCTGCCGCCGCCGAAGGCGAACACTTCCACGCACGCGGCCTGCACCTCGGGATCGGACAGCGAGAACCCCTCGCTGCGGGCGATGTCGGCGACCGCGCGCATCATCACCACGGTCGACACCGGAAGCTCCGCGGCCAGCCCGGCCGCGCCGAAGAAACCGCCGACCGCACCGACCGCGCCGGCGACGAGCTTGTGGCTCTTGGTCGAGGAGGCCTTGCTCGGCTGATCCTTGACCGTCCACAGCGCCGCCGCGGCCGCCTTGTGCAGGGCCCCATGCACGATGTTCTGGATCCTGCGGCTGACGAAGCCGGGCAGCTTGGACATGCCGAACTCGATCGGCGCGCCGACGAAGGCGGTCATGCGCGCGGTGATCGACGGGGTTTCCAGCAGCGCCACCGCGCGCTTGAGATCGGCCGCGTCGGCGGTGTCGTCGAAGATGTCCTGGCCCTGCTCCATTCGCTCTCGCTCCGTCTCGGCTTGTCGCTCGCTGCCGTGATCGGACGATCGCGGTAAGGCGAACATAGGGGCGCCGGCGCCGCGCAACAAGCCCGCGCCGGCGCGGCGTCAGTCCCGCGCCGGGATCGGCCGCACCATGCGTTCGAGCAGGTGCTCGACGATCCGCTCGGGTTCGAGGCAGCGGCCGGTGTGCACCGGCGACATCTGGATGATCGAGCTGCGCTTGGCGGTGAGCCAGTGGAAACGCGCCCGCGCCGGCAACTGGCCGATCGGGCCGGCATCGCGGCCGCCGCGGCAGATGCATTCGATCGCCTGCAGGTGCAATCGCACCGCCTCGATGTCGACACCGGGGTCGAGCGCACGCAGCCGCGCCGCATCGAGTTCGATCCCGGCAACCAGCAGACTGGAACCCGGACACGAGACCAGCACGCCGACGTTGACGAACTCTTCGCGTTCGACCCGCGGCACCACGCGGATCACCGCATAGTCATACGGAGAGCGAGCGGGCATGGATCGCCTCCTCCACGAATGCGCGCGGCGCTTGCACGCGGCGGTTCAGATAATCGGCATAGGCCTGTCGGTGCGCGGCTGCATCGGCGAAGCCGGGTTCGTCGGTCAGCCAACTGTCGGGCACCAGCTCGACGATGGACCGCACCAGCGCGGGCGTGACCGCCGCGGCCATCGCCGCGTCGACTTCGGCGATGTCGCTGGCGAACGGCAGCAGCACATGGTCCTTGACCGGCGCGAAGCGGCTGCCCGCGGCGTTGCCGGCGTTGGCCCAGTCGTGATGGAAGTACAGGGCGGCGCCGTGATCGATCAGGGTCAGGCGGCGATGCCACAGCAACATGTTGGTGTTGCGCGCGGTGCGGTCGACATTGGTGACGAAGGCGTCGAACCAGGCGATGCGCGAGGCCAGCTCGTCGCTCGGACGGTCGACCAGCGGATCGTAGTTGACCGAACCGGGCAGGTAGTCGAGCGCGAGGTTGAGACCGGCGCTGGCGCGGATCAGGTGCTGGATCTCCGGATCGGGCTCGGTGCGGGCCATGTCGGCGTCGAGCTCGATCAGGACGATTTCCGGCACCGGCAGTTCCAGCCGGCGCGCGAGCTCGCCGGCGACGATCTCGGCGATCAGGGCCTTGCGGCCCTGGCCGGCGCCGCGGAATTTCATCACGTACAGGCCGTCGTCGTCGGCTTCGACGACGGCCGGCAGCGAGCCGCCTTCGCGCAGCGGCGTGACGTAACGGGTGGCGCAGACGGTCCTCAACACGGACGTTCCATTGCGGTCGGCTCGGCGGTGACGGGCGATCGCGGCGATGCGCGATCAGGCCGCCCACCTTAGGTCGAGCGAGGCCAAAAGCAAAATCCGCGGTTCGGATTCGCCACCGAAGGCCGCCTCCGCCGTCTCAAGCCGCCTTGCGCGTTTCGCCCTGGCGCGACAGACGCTCGACCAGCGCATCGACCTCGGCTTCGGCGCTTTCGATCGAGCAGCGCAGGTCCTCACCGCCGAACTCGTCGTACTCGATGGCCACGCCGTGCGCGTCGGTGATGCCCATGTAACCCATCGGCGTCAGCACCGAGGGTTCGACGTGGTTGATCGACTCCAGGCGTTCGCCCTTGCCGTAACCGTAGTCGCCGCGCGAGCTGAGCAGGACCAGACGCTTGCCGGCATCGGCCAGCATCGGCCAGTACGGCTCGCCTTCGCGCGAACGGTCGAAGCCGAAGGTGCGGCCGACCCGGACGACGTTGTCGATCCAGGCCTTGAGCGGGGCCGGCACGCCGAAGTTGTACATCGGCACGCCGATCACGATCAGGTCGGCGGCGATCAGCTCGTCGATCAAGGCATCGCTTTCGGCCAGCACCTCGTGCATCCAGTCCTCGCGCTGCGCGAGCGGGGTGAAGGCGGCATGGATCCAGCGGCCGCTGACCGGGGTCGGCGGGGCGACGCCGACATCGCGCTGAACGATGGCGTCGTCAGGATGGCGCTCGCGCCAGCGGCGCACGAAGCGGGCGCTGAGGCGGCGGCTGTGCGAGCCGTGGGCCGCGGCGTCGGAGGCGTGCGGGCGGGCGCTGGAATCGATATGCAGGAGTCGGGTCATGGCGGTTCTCGTGGCGGGCCGATGGATGAGCCCTGATCATGTTCAGGCCGGAGTGGCGCTGGCTGCCGCCATGTTGATCCCGCCTTACGAACCCGACAAACTCCGATTACTCAGCCGATAAGAGAATTTTTCTCATCCATGTCCGGACGCCGCCTGCCCCCGCTCGGTTCCCTGCGCGCCTTCGAGGCGGCAGCGCGCCTGCACAGTTTCAAGCGCGCCGCCGAGGAGCTGTCGGTCACCCCCACCGCGATCAGCCACCAGATCCGTGCGCTGGAAGCGCAGATCGGCGTGCGTTTGTTCGAGCGCCAGACCCGCAAGGTGGCGCTGACCGCCGAAGCGGCCGCGCTGTATCCGGTGCTGCGCGACGGCTTCGACGCCTTCGCCGAGGCGATCGCGGCGATCGCGGCGCGGCGCCAGCGGCGCGCCCTGACCTTGTCCGCGCCGCTGTCGTTCACCGCCAAATGGCTGGTGCCGCGAGTGGCCTCGTTCCGTGCCGCCTACCCCGATCTCGATCTGCGTCTGCACGCCTCCGACGACCCGGTCGACCTGCATGGCGGCATCGCCGATGCGGCGATCCGCTACGGCCGCGGCCCCTATCCGGGACTGGTCGCCGAACGCCTGATCGAGAACCGCTTCGCTCCGCTATGCAGCCCGCGCCTGGGCCTGCGCCGTCCCGAAGACCTGCGCGCGCAGTCGCTGCTGCATTCGGAATGGCGGCATCCGACCGAGGACACGCCGACTTGGCAAGCCTGGTGCGCGCGCGCCGGCCTGGCCGGGCTCGATGTCGAGGCCGGCCTGCGTTTCACCGACGAAAGCCATGCGATCCAGGCGGCGATCGCCGGCCACGGCGTGGCCCTGCTGAGTCTGGCGCTGGTCGCCGACGATCTCGCCGCCGGCACGCTGGTGCAGCCCTTCGGCCCGGCGCTCGACGGCTATCCGCATTGGCTGCTACGGCCGGATACGCCGCCGAGCGAGGAAGTGCTGGCGCTGCGCGATTGGCTGCGCAGCGAGGCGAAGGTCGAAAGCGCGCCCGCGGGCTGAGACCGCGGACGGCACATCGGAACGCGCCCGATCGCCTCAGGCCGCAGCGATCCGCGCCGCCTGATAACGCTGCTCCTGGGTCAGCCCGCCATAGCCGTAGGCCGCGGCGCGCGCATCGATGACGTGGATGTAGGAGGTCTCGTGCACCTCGCCGATCAGTGCCGACAGCTCCGCATGCATCCGCTGCAGATAGCGCGCCTTCTCGGCCTTGGTGTTGGTCTCGTCGGTGATGCTGATATCGAGATGAAAGGCGTTGCGCCCCCACTGCGCCAGCGAACGACCGTCGATGAACCAATGCGGGCGGTCCACGTAGTGGATCGCGACCGCGACCAACTCGCGGGGCTTACCGAGAATCTCGACGGTCAGATCGGCGACCACCGCCGCGGCGCGGCGGCTGAGCTCGGCATCGGGGGTTCCGGAGAGTTGCAGGTTGATGTGCGGCATGGCGGCGTTCCTGTGAGGGCCGAGACGGTTCGGCGTGATTCGATGGGCTCAGCTTAGGCTTGCGCCCGCCATCGGAATAGCGGGAAGATCCGGCCCTATCCATCGGATTCACCGATGGCTAAAGGATCGCCATGAGCACCCTCGACCTGGAACAGCTGAAGGCCTTCGTCGCGGTCGCCGAGGCCGGCAGCATTTCCGGCGGCGCCGAACGCGTGTTCCGTTCGCAGTCGGCGGTCAGCGAACAGATCCAGAAACTCGAACGCGCGGCCGATACCGCCTTGCTGCTGCGTTCGCGCCACGGCGTCGTCCCGACCCCGGCCGGCGAACGCCTGATCGGCCACGCGCGGCAGATGCTCGCCCTGGGCGAATTGGCCTTGCACGATGTGCGCCGCGAGCTGCGCCGCACCGAAGTGCGGCTGGCGATCAGCGATTACTTCCGCCCCGACGAGATCGCCGACCTGTTGCGCCACCTCGCCCGCCACTGCCCGCAGTTGCAGATGCAGGTGACGATGGGCCAGAGCGCGGCGCTCGCGCAGGGCCATGCCGAGGGCGCGTTCGACCTGGCGCTGACGATGGAGGTCGAATCGATCGCGCGACCGCGCCGTCGCGCGACGCAGGGCGAGTTGCGGCGCGAACCGCTGGCCTGGGCAGCGGCGGCCGGACTGGATCTGCGCAATGAAGCGAGCTTGCCGCTGGTGCTGCTGCCGCAGAGCTGCAGCCTGCACCAGACCGCTTTACGTGTGCTGCAACGACAGCGCGTCGGCCATCGCATCGCCCATCTCGGCAGCGGCGTGGCCGGCGTGCAGGCAGCCTTGCGTGCGGGCCTGGGCGTGGGTTGCCTCAATGCCTCGGCGATCGGCGAGGACCTGATGGTCGCGCGTTCGAGCCGGCTGCCGGCCTTGCCGTCCTGCGTATTCCGACTGTTGCCGCCGCCGGCCGATGCGAACCCGGCCCTGCGCGAAGCCGGCGAGGCCCTGCAGACGTATTTCGCCTGAGCGAAGAAAAGCGGCACGCGCTTTCAGGGCAGGAACGACGCAAGCCGCGACCGCGGCGCATCCGATCGCGCCGATAGCAGCGCGAATCGCGGCACGCATGCATCCAGATATCGTGATTACGCCGCGCGCCGGATATGGCGGTCGCGGCTTACGCCGCTCCTACAAAAGCAGCGGGTGTAGAAGCGAGGTGAGTCGCGACCGCGGTGCATCCGATCGCGCCGAAACCGTCACGGAAAGCAGGGCGGCAATGCATGCAGACCTCGTTGTTACGCCGCACGTCGCATAGCGCGGTCGCGGCTGGCGCCGCTCCTACCCCTTGGAGCCTTCGGCCACGCTTACGCGCTCAAAGCGCATCGCGCGCCGGCAAGGTCCAATCGATCGGGCCCTTGCCGTGGCGCGACAGGTACTCGTTGGCGGTCGAGAAATGCCCGCAGCCCATGAAACCGCGATGCGCGGACAAGGGCGAGGGGTGCGGCGCCTTCAACACGCGATGGCGGCCGGCGTCGATGACCTTGCCCTTGGCCTGGGCATAGCTGCCCCAAAGCAGGAACACCAGGCCCTCGCGTTCGCGATTGAGGGTGTCGACGACGTGGTCGGTGAAGCCTTCCCAGCCCTTGCCCTGATGCGCGCCGGCGCGGCCTTCCTCGACCGTCAGCACGGCGTTGAGCAGCAACACACCGCGTTGCGCCCACGGCAGCAGGCAGCCGTGATCGGGCCGGGCGATGCCGAGGTCGCGCTGGATTTCCTTGAAGATGTTGTCGAGCGACGGCGGCACCGGCACGCCGGGCTGGACCGAGAAACACAGCCCGTGCGCCTGGCCATAACCGTGGTACGGGTCCTGGCCGAGGATGACGACCTTGACCTGCTCGAACGGCGTAGCGTCGAAGGCCGAGAAAATCTGCGCGCCGGGCGGGAAGATCCGCGCGCCGGCCGCCTTGCGCTCGCGCAGGAAGCGCGACAGCGACTGCATGTCCTCGCGCGCGAACCAGTCGCCGACGCGGGCTTTCCAGGAGGCTTCGAGCTTGGGCTCGCGATCGACGTCGTTCATGCCGGCAACGCCGTCGGCTCGAGCCGCGACAGGCGCAACTGGAACAGGGTCTTGGTCACCAGCAGGCGCTCCTCGATCGGCTTGAGCACCAGGTCGTTGGCGCCGGCGCGCAGCAGCTCGCTCTGGTTGTCGCGGTTGGCGTCGCCGGTCATCACCAACACCGGCAGACGGCGCTTGCCGTAAGCGAAGTCGTTACGCAGCCGGGCGAGCAGATCCTTGCCGCCGAGCTCGCCCTTCAGATACACGTCGGTCAGCACCAGGTCGGCGCCGGCATCGCCGCCGGCCGCGCCGCTGGCGCGGTGCGCCTCGAGATGTTCGAGCGCTTCCTCCACGCCGATGAAGTGCAGCACCTGCAGGGCGTGGCGCTCGAGCATGCGCTTGGTCGCCACCGCGACCACGCGGCTGTCTTCGACGTAGAGCACGCGCGCGCCGGGAATCGGCTGCGGCTGCACATAGCCGCGGATGAACTCGGCCAGGGCGTTCGGGCCGAGCGCCTTGTCGAAATAATCGGTGACGTCTTCGGTGAAGCGGCGCGCTTCCAGATGCGCCTGGGCATCGCCGGAGACCACGATCACCGGCACATAGGCCTGGGCCGCGGCTTCGCGCACGGCGCGCGCCAGGGCGATGCCGTCGCCGTCGGGCAGGACCAGGGCGGTGGTGACCAGATCGACCTCGCCGTGGTCGAGGGCGACGCGCGCCTCGATGATGCTGCCGCATTGGACGATGCGGGTGTTCGGCAGCTCGCGCATCAGCACGTCGGCGATGAGCTTGCGCACCAGCTTGGAGCCGTCGACCACCATCACCCGCGGTGCGGTGTTTTCGAAGTGACGTAGATTCTGGCTTTGCATATCAGGAACGGTACCGTGTCGGCGACGCAGGGCCGACGCCCGAGGGCATCGACGCCAAGCGCACAGGCGGGGGAACCCGATTCTAGGCGGAAGCGGCCGCCGAATCCGAGTCTCAAGCAACATCCTGACAACCGCGCGACAAGGCGCGGACCGCTCAGCCTTGGCCGGAGCGGTTCTGGCGCAGGTAGTGGCCGGTCACGAAACCGGCGCCGAGCCAGCCCAGCGCGGCCGCACCGGCCAGGATCGCCAAGGCCTGCGGCAGGTCGAAGCCCTGCAGCTCGAAATGACTGCCGTAACTCGTGGCCAGGGCCGTCAGCGGTTCGCGCAGGGTGCGGTCGGCCGCGGTCAGCAGGGCCAGCGCGACTGCGCCGGCGGCCAGGCCGTAGCAGGCACCGAGGTACAGGAAGGGCCGGCGGATGAAACCGTCGGTGGCGCCGAGCAATTGCAGCACCCCGATTTCTTCGCGCCGCGACTGGATGTCCAGGCGCACGGTGTTGCCGACCACCAGCAGGGCGCCCAGGCCCAGCATCGCCGCGAGCAACCACGCCAGGCGGATGCCGAACCGCAGCCAGCCGTCGAGGCGCTGGCGCCAACCGGCGTCGTGCTGGACCACGTCGGTCTCGGCCAGGGTGCCGAGCGATTCGGCCAGGGCCAGTTCGTCGCCTTTCGGCGTCACCAGCAACAGGCTGGGCAACGGATTGCCTTCGATCGCGCTCAGGCTGTCGCCGAGGCCGCTCTTCTCGCGCAGATCGGCCAGGCCCTGCTCGGGCGTGCGCAGCTCGATGGCGCCGATCTCCGGCCGCGCGCGCAGCTCTTCGGCGAGGGCGCGGGCGCGTTCGAGCTTGATCTCGGGCTTGAGGAACAGGCTGATCTGGCGCGACTGCTGCACTTCGCCGGCGAAGCGTTCGATGTTGCTCAGCGCCGCCCACAGGCCGAGCGGCAGGGCCAGGGCGACCGCCATCACCCCGATCGTCAGCAACGCCGCCCAGGGCTTGCTCAGCAATCGGCCGACGCTGGCGACCAGGCTGTAGAGGTGATGATCGAACCACACCCCCAAGCGCGACTGCACCGCCGACTCGACTGCGAGGTCGTCGTCGTGCGACGCCGGGGCCTCGATGCGGGAAGGCGCCCCGCCATGGGAAGACTCTGGGGTCGGAAAGGAACTCATTCGGCCAAGTCCTCGGGCGCGATGTCGTCGACCAGGCGGCCCTGGTTGAGCACCAGCACGCGCTTCTTCATGCGCTTGACCAGGGCCAGGTCGTGGCTGGCGACGAGCACGCTGGTGCCGCGCTCGGGCAGCGACTGGAACAGGGTCATGATTTCCGCCGACAGGGTCGGGTCGAGGTTGCCGGTGGGTTCGTCGGCCACCAACAACCGAGGCTCGCCGATGATCGCCCGGGCAATGCCCACGCGTTGCTGCTCGCCGGCCGACAGCTCGCCCGGCAGAGCCGAAGCGCGCGCACCCAGGCCGACCTTCTCCAGGGTCATGCGCACGCGCCGGCCGATGTCGGGGCGGCGCAGGCCGCGCAGCAACAGCGGCAGGGCGACGTTGTCGGCGACGCTGCGGTCGGCGAGCAGGCGGTGATCCTGGAACACCACGCCGATCTCGCGCCGATGCAGGGCGATGCGACGGCCGCCGACCTTGAGCAGGTTGCGCTCGCCGAACAACACCGCGCCGCGGCTCGGGCGTTCGCTCAGATGGATGAGCTTGAGCAGGGTGCTTTTGCCGGCGCCGGAGTGGCCGGTGACGAACAGCATCTCGCCGGGAGCCACCTCGAAGCTGACTTCGCTGAGGGCCTCGTGCCCGCTGCTGTAGCGTTTGCTGACGTTGTCGAAGCGCAATACGGTCATGGCCGGAAGTATCGCAGAGCGAATCGCCGGAGACATCACGTTTCGGCTCCGGCGTTTGGCCTATGTTCGCGCTGCGGTCGTCGCGCGGCTTCGACGACGAATCGACGGCACCGACCGGCCTCGCAGGCCGGCCGGCGCAGCACGACCGCAGCGGGCCCGATCTCGGCACAGCCGTCCGAGCCACCCGCGCAATGCCTTGCAGCACCTTGATCGTCCGACACAGGAAGCACCGCCGCCGGCCCCGATGGCCGGCGCGGACCGTCGTCGAATTCATCAAGGAGCACCACCATGCAAACGACCAAGGCCCACCTGGCACTCGCCCTGCTCGCCCTCGGCCTGTACGCGCAGAGCGCCCGCGCCGAGCAATACGACCCGCCGCTCAACGTCGCCACCCTGGCCTGCCCGGCCGGCTCGACCGGCTACGGCAACGCCCGTTTCATCGTGTTTCCCTCGTTCGGCAGCGCGCCGCCGAACTGGCGTTTGACGATCTGGTGCAGCGCCGGCGGCAGCGGCCGCCGCGGCCACTTCGAGCCCGGCAGCAGCGGCGTATACACCACCTGGCCGTATGCCGGCGGCGCCTTCGGCATCGGCTGGCCGGCCTCGCCGAACTACAGCAATCAGCTGCAGTTGCTCGACATCGACATCGACGGCGATCTCGACGTGTTCCAACTCGTCGAGACCTCGGCCAATACCTGGTCGGTGTTCGTCAGCAGGACCCTGTGACGAAAGACCGCCGCGAACCTCGTCGAAGCGACGAGGTTCGCGTGCGGGCTCGACGGCAGGCGCGGGCCTGCCGTCGACGGATCGCTATGCGCTGATCAGTGCTGCGAACGCGGCGGACGCGCGACCAGCGACTTGAGCTTGCGGCCGATGCGGCCCAGCAGCGAAGGCTTGGCCTCGCCGGCCGGCGCCGCGGCAGCCGCCGCGGGCTTGTGCACAGGCTTGTGCGCAGGCTTCGACGGCGCCGGCTTGGCGGCCGCGCTCTCGCCCTGGCTCGCGGTCGGCGCGCCGTTGTCGGTCTCGGCGCCTTCGATGCGACGGCCGCCGCGACGGCGACGGCGCTTGCGCGGTGCGCGCTCGCCCTCGATCGCCGGCACGCCGGTGGTCGCGGTCGCCTCGCCTTCCGGCTTGGGCTTGCGCGGCGGACGCGGCGCAGCTTCGACTGCCGCGGCGACACCGGCTTCGGCAGGCTTGGCCGCACCGGCCTCGACCGGCGCGCGTTCGCGACGCGGTGCGCCATCGCGACGGCCTTCGCTGCGCGGACCGCGGCTCGGGCCGGAACCGCTGCGGCTGCCGCTGCGGCCGCCGGGACCGCCGCCACGGCGCTGTTCGTCGGCGGCGCGTTGTTCGCGCGCTTCCTTGAAGATCGAACCGATGCTCTCGTTCTCTTCGCCTTCCTCCGACGCCGGAATCTCGCGCGGCGTGCGCGGCAGGGCGATCAACAGTTCGGCGTCGACCGGCGCGGTCGGCAGCTTCTGTTCGATGTAGGCCTCGATGTCCGGCAGGCTCATCGCATAGCGTTCGCAGGCGAAGCTGATCGCGTCGCCCTCGGCGCCCAGGCGCGCGGTGCGGCCGATGCGGTGGACGTAGTCCTCGGCATCGAACGGCAGGTCGTAGTTGTAGACGTGGCTGACGCCGTCGATGTGCAGGCCGCGTGCGGCGACGTCGGTGGCGACCAGGATTTCGAGCTGGCCCTTCTGGAACTTGTTGAGCAGCGACTCGCGCTTCTTCTGCGGCACGTCGCCCGACAGCACGCCGACGCGGTAACCGCCGCGTTCGAGCGAACGCGCGACGCGCTCGACCCAGGCCTTGGTGTTGACGAACACCATCGTCCGCGCGCCTTCGCTGCGCGACAACAGGCCCAGCAACAGCGGCACCTTTTCCTCGTCGGCCGGGAAGTAGACCTTCTGGCGGACCTTGGCGGCGGTGATGAACTCGGTCTCGACGACGACCTTCTCGGGCTCGTTCATGTGCTCGTAGGCCAGCTCGAGCACGCGATGGCTCAAGGTCGCCGAGAACAGCAGGGTCTGGCGCTCGGTGCGGATCGGCATGCGCCGCAGCAGGAAGCGGATGTCCTTGATGAAGCCCAGGTCGAACATGCGGTCGGCTTCGTCGAGCACGCAGATCTCGCAGGCGTGCAGCGAGACGACCTTGTGCTGCTTGACGTAGTCGATCAGGCGGCCGGGCGTGGCGATGATGACGTCGGCGCCCTTCTGCAGCAGTTCGCGCTGCTTGTCGTAATCGACGCCGCCGTAGACCAGGGCGAACTTCAGGCCCAGGTCGGAGCCGAACTTGACCGCGTCCTTATGGATCTGAATCGCCAGCTCGCGGGTCGGCGCCAGGATCAGCGCGCGCGGGTCTTCGGGCTTGCGCTCGGCCAGGGCCGGGCGGGTCAGCAGGCGGTTGATCACCGCGACCAGGAAGGCGAGGGTCTTGCCGGTGCCGGTCTGGGCCTGGCCGGCGACATCGCGCCCGGTCAGCGCCAACGGCAGGGTCAGCGCCTGGATCGGCGTGCAGCGCGAAAACCCGGCGGCCTCGAGGCCGGCCAACAGGCTCGGGTGCAGGTCGAACGAAGAAAAGGTGATATCGGTTAAAGGCTTGTCGCTCATGCTTCTCAGAGATCCGCGCGCACTGGGCGCAGTAGGTGGTCGCTTGCGTGGGTGGCGTCGGCGAAGCAGACTGCCGGGGCCGAGCCGGCGCCCGAGTTGAACTCTGAAGGCAGGCTCGATGAGACCGTGGCGCAGCCCTTGAAGGTGCCGCGTAACGCCCCAGTTTAGCGTAAGCCCCCGCCCGGCATGGCCCGCCCGGGGTTCCGTTCAAGAATAGCCCGTTCCGTACGGGCGAGTACCCCCGCAGGAGACCCCCGTGAGCGAAAAAGTTCTGCATGCTGGCGATTCCGACTTCGACGCCACCGTGCTGCAGTCGTCCGAACCCGTCCTCGTCGATTTCTGGGCGCCCTGGTGCGGCCCGTGCAAGGCCATCGGCCCGATCGTCGAACAGCTGGCCGACCAGTACGAAGGCAAGGCCAAGGTGGTCAAGGTCGACGTGCAGGAATTCCCGGCATTGGGCGTTCGCTACAACGTGCGCAGCATCCCCATGCTGTTGATGTTCAAGGACGGCCAGGTCCATTCGAGCCAGCTCGGCGCGCCGCCGAACATCAAGTCGCTGTTGACCCAGATGATCGACAAGGCCATCTGAGGCGGCCTGCTCTGAAGCGGCCCGCCATGTGAAGCCGCCTCGCTTACGCCCGCCCCGCGCGGGCGCAAGCGCTCCGGGCCTTGCCCGGTAACGTGAACGGCCCGGCTCGGGAAGCTTGCCGCCACGCAGCAGCAGTGCTAGTTTCGCAACACCCGGCGTCGGACCTCGCGTCCCACCCGCCGCACCCCGTCTGATACCCATCTATCAACCCACGTCCCTGACGTCCCGCTCGCCCGATGCGAGCGCTCGCCGCTTAGCGAGGAACCTCCGCTTGTCCGATAAGACC
The DNA here is from genome assembly GCF_052045105.1 of Lysobacter sp. 22409. NCBI lineage: Bacteria > Pseudomonadati > Pseudomonadota > Gammaproteobacteria > Lysobacterales > Lysobacteraceae > Lysobacter > Lysobacter sp. 22409. Next base: position 42,068 of record NZ_JBQEOE010000014.1, read on the forward strand.
CCCGACGCTGGCGATACCGCCGAAAAGCGCGTGCGTAAGCCGCGCGTCAGCAAAGCCGCCGAGTCCGCTCCGGCCGCTGCCAGCGATGCCAGCCCCCTGATTCCTGCCGCTCGACCTGCCGCGCCTGCCGCGCCGTCCGTCGCGCCGCCTCCCGCCGCACCGGCTCCCGTGGCCGCCGCACCCCGCACTCCCGCCCCCGCACCTGCTCCGGCCGCCAGCGCCAGCGAGTCCGCCCCGGCCGCCTCCGGCGCCGAGAGCGCCGCGCCGCAAGGCCAAGGCAACGACCGCGGCAACCCGCAGTCGCAGCAGGGCCAGCAGCGCGACGGCGGTTTCGACAACCGCGGCGGCAACCGTCGCGACCGTTTCCGCAACCGCCGCGACCGCGACCGTAACAACCGCCCGCAGCAGCGCGACGAAGACGGCTCCTTCGACAACGGCAACGGCGAGAACTTCGTCCCGCGCCCGCACCCGCAGGTGCCCGAGGGCTTCCCGCAGTACTCGCTGGGCGACCTCAAGCGCATGCCGGCGCCGAAGCTGCTGGATCTGGCCGACCAGCTCAGCATCCAGGAAGGCGTCGCCCGCGCCCGCAAGCAGGACGTCATCTTCGCCCTGCTCAAGGTGCTGACCCGCCACGGCGAAGGCGTCGCCGCCGACGGCGTACTGGAAATCCTGCCCGACGGCTTCGGCTTCCTGCGCGCGGCCGAGGCTTCCTACCTCGCCGGCCCGGACGACACCTACATCTCGCCGAGCCAGATCCGCCGCTTCAACCTGCGCACCGGCGACCATCTGTCGGGCCGCATCCGCTTCCCGAAGGACGGCGAGCGTTACTTCGCCCTGTCGGTGGTCGACAGCATCAACGGCGAGCCGTTGGAAGCGTCGAAGAACAAGGTCCTGTTCGAGAACCTGACCCCGCTGTTCCCGCGCCGCAAGTTCAAGCTCGAGCGCGGCGACGGCTCGACCGAAGACATCACCGGCCGCATCCTCGACCTGATGGCGCCGCAGGGCAAAGGCCAACGCGCTTTGATCGTCTCGCCGCCCAAGGCCGGCAAGACGATGATGATGCAGCAGGTCGCCACCGCGATCACCCACAACCATCCCGACGTGCACCTGATCGTGCTGCTGGTCGACGAGCGTCCGGAAGAAGTGACCGAAATGCAGCGCACCGTGCGCGGCGAAGTAGTCTCCTCGACCTTCGACGAACCGGCCGCGCGTCACGTCCAGGTCGCCGAGATGGTGATCGAGCGCGCCAAGCGCCTGGTCGAACACAAGAAGGACGTGGTGATCCTGCTCGACTCGATCACCCGCCTGGCCCGCGCCTACAACAACGTCGTGCCGAGTTCGGGCAAGGTGCTGTCGGGCGGCGTCGACGCCAACGCCCTGCACCGTCCGAAGCGCTTCTTCGGCGCCGCGCGTAATGTCGAAGAAGGCGGCTCGCTGACGATCATCGCCACCGCGCTGATCGACACCGGCAGCAAGATGGACGAGGTGATCTACGAAGAGTTCAAGGGCACCGGCAACTCGGAAGTCCACTTGAACCGCCGCATCGCCGAAAAGCGCGTGTACCCGGCCATCGACATCAACCGCTCCGGCACCCGCCGCGAGGATTTGCTGATCGAACCGGAACTGCTGCAGAAGATCTGGATCCTGCGCAAGCTGCTGCACGGCATGGACGAAATCGGCGCGATGGAATTCCTGCTCGACAAGATGAAGACGACCAAGTCGAACGACGAGTTCTTCAGTTCGATGAAGCGCTGAGTTTCACCGGCGCGGTAAAGAAAACGCCCCGCGATGCGGGGCGTTTTCGTTGGTGGGAGAGCGTTCTTGCGTTGGCAAGAGGCGTCAACGTTTTGGCATGGCGGTCGCGGCTTGCGCCNNGACACCGCTCCTCGGGTAGGAGCGGCGCGAGCCGCGACCACGCAGCCTCCGGGTCGCGACGAAACTACTGCCCCGCTTCTCCCACAGGCCGCATGCACGATCCGCATGCGGCCCGTGCGCGAACGAGCGCTTAGAACCCGCGCCCGCCGCCCTGGTTGACCTGCACCGTCGGCGCCTCGGCCGTGGCCATCGCGCGCGCGGCGAGCTGGCTGCTGGCTTCCACGCTCTGCTGCGAAGCCGCGGCGACGTCGAGAGTGACCATGCGCCGGCTCGGCGATTGCGGATCGCCCTGCACCGCGAACAGTTTGCTGCCGTCCTTGCTCGCCAGCAGATGATCGACCTGGGTCAGGCCGCCGTCGCGCATGGCCGGCACCAAGGCCGCGGCGAGGTTCTTCTGCTGCTGTTCGTTGAGCTTGCCCTGGCCCAGCTCGCTGCCCTGGACCTTGCCGAGCATTTCCTTGTACATGCCGTTGAGGGCGTTGGCGCCGCTGCTCAGGATCGCCGCCACCCGCAGGCCGTCCTCGACCGCGCCGCCGACCGGGTTGTTGTTGCGATTGGCGACGTCGCGCAGTTCCGGCGGCAACAGATACGTGCCGCGCTCGCGATCGCCGTCGCGATCGCGGACGTAGCGCTTCACGTCCTGCAGCTCCAGATCCATGAACTCCTTGGCCGAACCCTTGGCCGCCTGCGCCAACTGCATCGCCTCCTGCGTATTCAAACGGCCCAGGTCGCCACGGGCGAGCGTGTCGACCAGCGACTCGGGCTGCACCTTCTGCTTGAGGAAGGCGAGGAAACGCTCGCGGGTTTCCGGGTTCTGGCCGAGCCCGTCGAGGATGCGCGTCGCCGTCGACAAGGCATTGCCGGCATCGACCGGCATGCCGGCGATCTGCCGCAGCACGCCGTTCATGGCGCGCTTGGGCTCCATGCCTTCGGCGAACGGGAAGCGCTCGCGGAACTCGTCCCAACGCGGCGCCAGCAGGGCTTCGCGTGCGCGCTTGATCAACTCGAACGCGCCCGCGGCGAAGGCGACGATGGCGGCGCCCATCGGGGCGATGCCGATCAGGGTGCCGACCAGGCCGGCATTGCGCGCGCCCATCATCAGGGCGACGTTGCCGATGCCGCCGGCAAGCTTGAAGCCGCCGTCGAGCAGGTCGAACGCGGCGTCGACGCGATCGTCGGTGCGCAGCGCCTTGCCGGTGACCGGGTCGCGGCCGTTGAACACGCGACCGGCGTTCTGGCCGAGGGTCTTGACGCCAGCGGTCACGTCCTTGATCGCGCTGTAACGTTCCAGCAGTTTCGCCGCTTGGCGCTCGTGGCCGCTGCGGGTCGCGAATTCCAATACCGCGCTCATCGCCACCGCATCGAGCGGACGGCCGGCCTGGCTGGCCGCGCTGCCGGCTTTGATCGCGGCGTCGATCGCTTCCAGGGTCTGTTCGATATCGCGGTGACCGCCGCTGCGGGCGAGGGTCTTGAGCTCCATCACCGCGCCGTCGATCGGCGCCGGCGGCGCCGCATCGCGCTGCGCCGACCAGGTCTTGGCGTAGCCGACCAGCGAGGTCTGCAGTTCGGCCGGCACTTCGACCGCATAGCCATGGAACGGCGGCGACACGCGGCCGTCGGCGCGGGTTTCGCCGGGGTGCAACTTCCAGCTCAGCGCGGCCTGTGCGAGCGCGCCGCCAGGTGCGGCGACCGAAGCCACGGTCGCCTCGAGGGTGTCCTCGTCGACCACCTGGCCGTTGCGCTGCAAAGCGTCGGCGACGATCGCCCGCAATACGGTGTCGCGCGACCACTCGTCGTCGGCGGGCAGCAAAGCGGTATAGCCCGAGGTCCCGTCCTGCGCTGCGGGCTGTCCGGCGTACCAGCGCGGTGGGTGGGAGGCGCCGGTCGGCGTACGGCCGCCGGGATTCGAATCGACTGCTGCATTCATATGCACTGCTCCTTGTCGGTGACCCGGGTCCCCTAGAACCCGGTCGCCCGCGGCCAGGCCGCCGGCGGACCCGCATCATGCCTCTCGTTCAGCTTCGAGGGCAATTCGGTGCCGAATGGAAACAGCGACCGTGGCCGGCAAATCGGCCGGAAAAGCAGTGCCGGCGGACAGGGCCGAGTTCGATCGGCCGACGGACGGCGCTCGCGCGCGCCGGAAACGCATCGCGAGAGGCGCAGCGGCAAGCGAGCGCTGATCGAGATTCCCGGCGGGACCCACGCCGAAACGCGGACCCGCCGGGGCAAAGCCCCGATGATCAGGGATACAGCGTGTACTGCAACACCGGTGCGACATCGACGAGCACCTGAAACACGCTCTCGCCCGATGCCGCACTGCAGGACCCATTGCTGCAGGCGGAGACCCGGTAGCGATAGATCCCGGCCTGCATGTCCACGGCGGTCCAGGCATTGGCCGGGCCGCTGTACACCCGGCTCCACGAGTTGTCGCCGGCGCTGCGTTCGAGCACGTAGTTGTCGGCGCTCGGCGAGGCGTTCCAGGTCACGGTATGGGTCGGGGCGACGAGGCTCGGCGCGACCGGCGGTGGCGGCGGCGGCGGCGCGGTCGATACCGCGATGCTCACGATGCCCGAGTACACCTCATGGGCATTGGTGATCAGCTTGACCCGATAACGGTAGTTCGCCGGTGCAGCCAACTGCGCCGTCCAGTTGGTGCCGTAACCCTTGTAGCGCTCGGTCCAACCGCCGCCGTTGACGCTTTGTTCCAGGGCATAGCGGGCCGGTTCGGGCGTCGACCAGCTCACGGTGTGGTCGGCGCCGTTATTGCTGCGCACCGGTTCGTAGATCGCCGGCGGTGGAGGCGGCTGGGTGGGCGGCTGCGTCGGCGGTGGGCCCATGTTCTTGTAACAGACCACCGTGGCCGAGGCCTGAAAGACTCCGCCGTATTCGTACCAGGTATAGCCAAGGGTGCTGCAATTGAAATAGCCGGCCTGATTGCCCCGGGACTTCGCCGCGGCGATCGCCTTTTCGATCGCTTCGGTGTCGCTGTAGCCGCTCGCTCCCGCGAAGAACTCCATCGGAACCGGGTCCGACGACTGCGCGAACACGACCTGCGGCGCCGCGACCGCGAGACAGGCGCCAAGACCGAGTGCGCTCAGCATGATCGCTCTGTTCATGGCGTCATGCTCAATTCGTACTCGCCACGGCGGTAATCACCGGAAAGCCCTGCTGATCGCAGCCGGTGATATGCACTTGGACTTGCTTGTTGGAGGCATGCGCGGACACCAGCAGTGCGTAGAACTCCTTGAACATCGGGCTGCCCTGGCGGATCAGAAAGAAGTCGTTACGCGTACATCCCTCGGGATTGATCATGGCCTGGTGACGCACCAGCACACCGTCGTGCGCGGGCCAGACCTGCACTTCGGTAATTTTTCCGTGAACGGTCACGGCGGCCTGAGCGGCAAAAGCGGACAGGCACAGGCTTGCGGCCATGAAGAAACGACGCATGAATTTCTCCTTGAGTTGATGAGGCGACGCGGTCGACCGCGTCCACGCACGAGTGGATGCGAGTACCCGGGATGCGGAGCTCATCCGAGACTCGACGAAACGGCCCATGGCTCCGAAGTGTTGAAACAGCGCACGGCTCCCCTGCCGGCGGTCCCGCATCATGCCGCTCGTTCAGCTTCGCGGACAATGCCGTGTCGATGCGCCGTTACGGCGGTCGCGACCCGACCCGACCCGGCCGGGATGCCTGCCCGCGAAAGATGGATCGGGTGCGCCGCACTATCTGAGCCGGCGCACGGATTCGCCTCCGCCCTGCCGATCCTGCGCGGCGAAAGCCACATCGCCGCGCAACGGCTCTTCCCAACCCGGCTGACAACCGCTCAGCCACAACACCGTCAACAGCACCAGCAACGATCGCATGATGAACCTCCCTGTTCGAAGACGGACTGCGCTCCTGCGCGCCGCGGACGCTTCGATGCCCCCGGCGACTCGTCCGTCATTGTGATTGGCAGCCCTCGCACAGACTGCGATTGAGGGCCGCGCAGGCGGCCGGCCGTACCGGGGCGTCCCGCTGAAGGACTCCGGCGGACGGGTCTGCAACCTCCGGGCCAATGGCGATGGAACGATCCGCAACGGGAGGTTTGAGCCGCCGTCGCCGCAGCGATTGAAATCCGGTCAGCGAGCAACCATTGCAAAGTAACGACGTCATCCTTCCCGGCTACGCAGCGTTGCGTAATGCAGCGCAGCGGCGGTCGTCGCACCCCGGCGTATCGCGCCATAATCCCAGCCGGAGGTGCTCATGCACGGTGGCGGTCTAGAACTCGCGTTGTTGTTCCTGCTGGCCGCGGTCATCGCCGTGCCGGTGTTCCGTCGTTTCGGCCTGGGCGCGGTGCTCGGCTATCTGACCGCGGGCGTGGTGCTGGGCCCGTACGGGGTCAAGGTGATCCGCGACGCCGAGCCGGTGCTGGCGGCGTCGGAAATCGGCGTGGTGATGATGCTGTTCGTGATCGGCCTGGAGCTGTCGCCGGCGCGCCTGCGGGTGATGCGCAAGCCGGTGTTCGGCGCCGGCGGCCTGCAGGTGCTGCTGAGCGGCCTGGCCTTGGGCGCGCTGGCGATGTTCGGCGGCCACATGGGCTGGAAAGCGGCGACCGTGGTCGGCCTCGGCCTGGCCCTGTCGTCGACCGCGGTCTGCCTGCAGCTGTTGTCCGAGCGCAAGGGCCTGGCCAGCGATTACGGCCGCCTCGCCTTCGCCATCCTGCTGTTCCAGGACCTGGCCGCGATTCCCTTGCTCGCCGCGATTCCGCTGCTCGGCAAGGCCGCCGCGGTCGAAGGCCTGAACTGGATGGCCGTGGCCAAGGCGGTCGGCGCGATCGCCGCGGTGGTGTTCGGCGGTCGCGTGCTGCTGCGCCAGGTGTTCCGCGTGGTCGCGCGCACGCAGATGCCCGAGGTGTTCACCGGCGCGGCCCTGCTGACCGTGCTCGGCTCGGCCTGGATCCTGCAGACCGCCGGGCTGTCGGCCGGCCTCGGCGCCTTCCTCGCCGGCGTGCTGCTGGCCGATTCGGAATTCCGCCACGAGCTCGAATCGCAGATCGAGCCCTTCAAGGGATTGCTGCTGGGCCTGTTCTTCATGGCCGTGGGCATGAGCATCGACCTGCAGCGGGTGCTGGCCGAGCCGGGCACCATCGCCAGCATCGTGCTGGTGCTGCTGTCGGTGAAGTTCATCCTGCTGTTCGGTGTCGGCATCAGCGCCGGCGGGCTGGAGAAACGCGGGGCCTTCCAATTGGCGACGGTGATGTCGCTGGGCGGCGAGTTCGCCTTCATCGTGTTCAACGAAGCGGTCAAGGCCAACCTGCTCGACGACCCGACCCGCGACCGCCTGATCGCCGCGGTCGGCGTGTCGATGGCGCTGACCCCGCTGTTGATGATCGGCGCCCAGCGCATGCTCGACGCGGCGCCGGCCGAGAAGCCCAAGCGTCCCTACGACGACATTCCCGACCATCACCCGCAGGTATTGATCGCCGGCATGGGCCGTTTCGGCCAGATCGTCGCGCGCCTGCTGGTGGCGCACCGCACGCCTTTCATCGCCATCGAGAACAGCGCCGACCAGGTCGACTTCATGCGCCGCTTCGGCAACATGATCTATTACGGCGACCCGGCCCGGCCCGAGTTGTTGCGTTCGGCCGGCGCGGCGCAGGTGAAGATCTTCGTGATCGCCATCGACGACCGCGACAGCGGCATCCGCACGGTGCGCACGATCCGTCGCCTGTACCCGAAGGCGAAAGTGTTCGCCCGCGCCCGCGACCGTCGTCATGCCTGGGACCTGATGGACCTCGGCGCCGAGCCGATGCGCGAGACCTTCCATTCCAGCCTCAAGCTCGGCGAAGACGTGCTGGTCGAACTCGGCGTCGCCCCGGAGACCGCGCGCGACCATGTCGAACGCTTCCGCGAACTCGACGAACGCATGCTCAACGCCCAGTACCTGGTCCACGACGACGAAGACGCGTTGATCCAGACCGCACGCGACGCGCGCAAGGAATTGGAAGAGCTGTTCGACGCCGACCGAGGCGAGGGCATGCTCGCCGATATGGTCGAGAAACAGGGCCCAGTGCCGGAGCATGTGACGCGGCATTGAGGGTGCTGCAGTGTCATCGATGGAAAGGTGCGCACCGATTCGCACCGCATTGAACCGATGCGGATGGATGCTCTGCTCTTGCTCGAGCAATGCAGCGCCGCGAATCCATCCCTGTAGGAGCGGTGTCCTACTGGATTTGCTTCGGTCATGAGCAGCGACCGCCTCGTTTCAATCTCGCGTCGATGCGGGCCGAAGCCCGTCAGGGTAGGAGCGGCGCGAGCCGCGACCGCGTCGTTTCGGTCTCGCGGCGTAACGCTCACGCAAGATCAGGATCAGGATCAGGATCAAACGCCAAGAGCTTCCGCCACTAAAGCGGCGGGTTACTTTCTTTTGTCTAAAGCAACAAAAGTCCGTCTGGATTCCCTTCGGTCAAAGGTAACCAAAGAAAAATGCTCTCTTTGAATCAAGGGCCCGCACGATCGATGTCGGCGCAGGGATCTACATACGGGACATCCCTGTCCCGATGAAAAACGGCCCGCATCCCTGCGGGCCGCCCTCCGGGTCTTCGGTGACCTTCGCTAGTGCGTAGCGGCGCACAGCAACAGCAACAGCGATCTTGCGTCCACGACGATTCAAGGGGTAGGAGCGGCGCAAGCCGCGACCACGCAGTCATGATCGCCCGCGCCGGCGGCCGTAGATTCGCGGTCGCGGCTTACGCCGCTCCTACCCTAAGAGCACGGCAACCGTGGTCGTAATGAGCTTGGCGCAGTTCCGAATTTGCGAGAACACCTGGAGACCCGGAGGGCGGCGCACAGGACGTGCGCCGTTTTCCGATAAGACAGGGATGTCTTATCGGAAAATCCCGGCGCTAGCTGCGTACTCGTGGCCTGTGCCCTTGCAAGGAGAGCCCTTTTCTTTGGTTACTTTTCTTTTGGGCTTAGCAAAAGAAAGTAACCCGGCCGCGTCAGCGGACGGAAGCTTTGCTATTGATGTTGCTTCACCGCTCTGTGATAACAAACACCGCAACGGCAAGCCACGCGGTCGCGGCTCGCGCCGCTCCTACCCTGTGGAGTTTCACTTCGATCAATAACGGCGTAGTTGCTGTCTCTGCGCGTTCCGTGGTCGCGGCTTACGCCGCTCCTACAGGGACATCCGACGATACGAGGCGAGACCGCAGCCGCGCGGTCGCGGCTCACGCCGCTCCTACAGAAAACCCCTCACGGCGAACCGCTCAGCCGCCCGGGCCGCGCAGGAAGCGCGCCATCGACACGTTGCTGCCGTTGCCCGGCGCCGGCGGGGTGAACTCGGCGGCGATATCGATGAAGCCGCGCATCACCGCGATCTCGCGCGGGGTGCGGTTGAGGGCATCGCGCATGTCCGGGTTGGCGCCGTGGCGCATCAGGCGCTGCACCACACGCAACAAACCGTGCAGCGCCGCCAGGTGCAGCGGGCCGAAACCGCGCGGGTCCTGCACGTCGAGCGAGGCATCGTGATCGAGCAACAGTTCCAGGCCGGCGATCAGCACGTCTTCGTCGGCCGCGGTACCGGGCTCGGCGCGCGCGCCCAACAACAGCAGCAACGGAGTCGCGCCGGCCGCGGACTGGTCGGCATCGACGCCGGCCAGCAGCAAGGTGTCGAACAAGGCCACCAGGCGGCTGCGCTCGCGCGCGGTAAAGCCGAACATCGCGGCGCAATGCAGGGCCATGCGGCCTTGCGCGTCGCGGGCATGGACGTCGGCGCCGGCGGTCAGCAGGCGCGCGGCCAGGTCGGTGAGGCCGAGCGCGCAGGCCACCATCAGCACGGTCAGGTCGCCGGGCAGGCGCTGTTCCAGCGAGGCGCCGGCGGCGACCAGGCGGTCGACGATTTCGGCATGGCGCATGCTGACCGCGGCCGACAGCGGGGTCGCACCGGAATGCGCGGCGAGCTGCGGGTCGGCGCCGCGCGCGAGCAGCAGGTCGACGACCGCGCGATGGCCGCCACCGGCGGCGCGCAGCAGCGCAGTGCAGCCCTGGCTGTCGAGCGCATCGACCGGCAGGCCGAGGTCGAGCAGGCGGCGCACCGCATCGGCGTCGCCGACGATGGCCGCGGCCGGGACGTCCTGCGCGTGCAGAGCGCGGCGCGGCAGGGCCCAGCCACGCCAATCCAGCCAGTCGGCCAGATCGCGGCGGCCCGAGGACAGGGCCACGCCGAGCGGGGTCTGGCCGTCGGCGGCGAGCAGGTCGGGCGCGGCGCCGTTGGCGACCAGGCGCTTGAGCATGCTCTCGCGGCCCAACGCGGCGGCCAGGTGCAGGGCGCTCATGCCGTGGCTGTCGCGGGTATTGAGGTCGACGCCGGCGGCGAGCAGGCGTTCGAGCAAACGCGACCAGCCCAAGCGCACCGCGATCGCCAGCGGCGGATCGCCGGCCGGGGTCGGCGAAAACACGTCGGCGCCGCGCTCGATCAGGTCGAGGGCGAACTGCTCCAGGCCGCGGGTGGCCTGATCGCCGGCCGAACAGGTCGCCAGGAAGCGGCCGAGGCCGCCGCGACCGGCCGGCGAGACGCCGTGGCGCAGCAAGGCCTGCAAGGCCGGCATCGCGGCCGGGGTGCGATCGAGCAGGGCGAACACCACGGTGTCGCCGTTCGTGTCGCGCACGTTGACGTCGGCGCCCTGGCCGAGCAACCAGTCGATGCGTTCGGCCGAGGGGATCTGGCCGTCTTCTTCGTGCAACTGCGCGCCGAGCTCGCTCGGGCTCAGCAACTTGGCCAGGCCGGTCAGTTCGGCGGCGCGGCCTTCGCGCAGGCCGTCGCGCAGCAGCGCGGCCGGCATGCGGTCGACGATCACCCGCTCGCCCTCGCCGTCCTCGCTGTCGCCTTCGCCGCTGACCGCGGCCGGCAAGGGATAGGCGCGGTCGAGCGCGGCCACCAACGACCAGCGGCCGGCCTCGGCGGCGCGGTCGACCGCGCGCTTGCCGTGGCGGTCGCGCAGTTCCGGGTCGATACCGAGGTCGAGCAAGCGCACCACCAGCGGCGGCGAGGCGGTCTCGGCCTGGCAGGCCAGGATCAGGGCGCTGGCGCCGTCGGCATCGAGCGCCGCGGCTTCGGCCGCGCCACCCTGCGGCAGGTGTTCGAGCAGGCGTTCGAGCACCGCCGGGCGCGCACCGCGCGCGGCTTCGAGCAGCGGCGTGCGCTGTTGGGTGTCGATCGCGCCGGCATCGGCGCCGGCGGCGAGCAAGGCAGTGACGATATCGAGGTGGCCGGCGAACGCGGCCACGTGCAGGGCGCTGCGGCGCTGACCGTCGCGGGCGTCGATGCGCGCCTTGTGCTTGAGCAGCAATTGCACGCCGGCCGGATCGTCCTCGTCGCCGCCGGCCGCGGCCAGCAGCGCCGGGGCGCCGCCGGGCTGTTCGGTCTTGGCGCCGCGTTCGAGCAGGAACTTGGCCAGGCGCCAGTTGCCGCTGGCGCAGGCCACGCCGAGCGGAGAAAAGCCGTCGTGGTTGACCGGGTCGAGTTCGGCCTGGGCGTCGCGCAACAAGGCGGCGACGCCGGGGTCGGAACTGCGCGCGGCGTGGTGCAGCGGGGTGTTGCCTTCGTGATCGGCCAGGCGCGGGTCGGCGCCGTTGGCGAGCAGGGTCATGACCGCGTCGGGACGGCCGTGCCAGCTGTCGCGGGTGGCGGCCAGCAGCGGGGTCATGCCGGCGGTGGCGGCGTTCAGATCGACGCCGGCGCCGATCAGGGCGCGCAGCAGGCGCAGGTCGGGCAGCACCGCGGCCAGCACCGGCAGGCTGCGGCGGTCGCGATCCTCGGCGGCCGGCAGCACGTTGACGTCGGCGCCGAGTTCGATCAGCTCCAGCGCGCGCTCGACCTTGCCGGCGCGCGCGGCCGCGTACAGGGCCGGCTCCAACGCTTCGTCGTCGCCGAGTTCGTCGACCTGGGTGACGGTGTCGAGTTCCGGGTCGAAATCGACGCCGGGCAGGTAGTCGGCCGGGGCGATCCGCTGCAACAGCACGTGCAGGGCCGGCGAGACCAGGGCGAACACCACCGCCAGGGTCCAGCGCAGGCCATCGCTCAACAGACCCGGCCAGGCCAGCACCAGGATCAGCCCGACCAGGCCGGCGACGATCGCCGCCACGCCGAGGCCGCGCCAGGCGCCGAGATCGAGATCGGGCAAGCGCGCCCATTGCGGCGCCAGCGCCGCGCCTTCGCGCTCGGCCTCCTGCCACAGCGGCCACAGCCGCCACAGCGCCAGCAGCACCAGCCCGGCGACCACGCTCAGGCCCAGCACCGCCAGCAGCGAACCGCTCTGCAACAACGCGCTCAGCGGCCAGGCCACCAGCACCGCGGTGGCCGCGGTCGCGCCGCCCCACAGCGTCGCCAGCACCGGCCATTCGCTGCGCCACTGTGGCGCAGCGTCGCGCCGCTGCCACAGGCGCGCGGCGATCGCGAACGCCGGCTGCGCCAGCGCGCCGCCGATCAGCGCCGCCAACGCACCGCCGACGCTGCCGCCGAAACCGGTCGCCAGGGCCAGCACCAGGCCGGCGGCGAGCGCAAGGGCGAGATCGCGGGACGGGGCGCGCGGAGTCTGGGCGTCAGGCATCGGGTGTCCGCGCCTCCTCGAGGGCCGGCGGGAACTGGAGATGGAAACCGCGCAGGCGCAGATTCTCCCGGACCGCCGCGGCATCGGCGCGGGCGAGTTTGCGTTCCGGGGTCAGCGCGGTTTCGAGCACGAATTGCAGGGTGCCCAGTTGATCGCGGACAGCGTCGGGCAAACGGGCGAAATCGTCGCGCTCGCTCAAAAACACATAGGTGTCTGCCTTGCGGAGACTTTTGTAAACGTAGGCTTGCATTAGGGCGGGCGGGTACGGCCGGGGGACGGGTTTTTCTGCGCCGCAGATGTGATGTACAGCATACCCGCCCGTCCGGGTGTCGCGAACCTGGGCGTTCAGCGCCAGGCGCAAGCCGAAGTGTTAGGACCGCCCCGTCGACGATCCAGTCGTGCGGACGGCGGCCCCGATGGGCAGCGTCCCGGTCCTATCTGCGAACGCCGGGCCGTATCAATGATACCCGGCGTCGGCGGCGATCTTGCCGCGGAACACGCGATACGACCAATACGTGTAGCCCAGGATCGCCGGCAGCAGCACCACCAGCCCGGCCAGCACGAAGCCCTGCGACGACGGCGGCGAGGCCGCATCCCAGATCGACAGCCCCGGCACGATGTTCGGCCAGATCCCCAGCACCAGGCCGAGGAAGCCGAGCACGAAGAACAACAAGGCGTAGACGAAAGGCTGGGCGTCGTTGCCCTCGCGCATCACCGCGCGCCACAGGGCATAAGCGTTGCCGATCACCAGCAGCGGCACCGGGAACAGCCAGTAGAAATTCCCGCCCTCGAACCAGCGCGCCATGATCCGCGAATCCAGGAACGGCAGCCAGGCGCTGACCAGACCGATGAACACCGCCACCACCAACACCAGCGGCCGCGCCAGGGTGCGGGCGATCTGCTGCATGCGGCCGTCGGTCTTGAGGATCAGCCAGGTCGAACCGAGCAGCGCATAACCGAACACCACCGCCGCGCCGGTCAGCATCGAGAACGGGCTGAACCAGTCGAACACGCCGCCGACGTACTTGCCTTCCTGCATCGGCATGCCCTCGACGATCGCGCCGAGGATCAAGCCTTGCGCGAAGGCGCAGAAGATCGAGCCCAGCGCGAACGCCGCGCCCCAGGCCGGCTTGGCGCGCCGCGCCTTGAACCGGAACTCGAAGGCGACGCCGCGGAACACCAGCGCGATCAGCATCAGCAACACCGGCAAGTACAGCGCCGACAGCACCAGCGCATACGCCTTCGGGAACGCGGCAAGCAGGCCGGCGCCGCCGAGCACCAGCCAGGTTTCGTTGCCGTCCCAGATCGGCGCGGCGGTATTCATCATGTGATCGAGCTGGCCTTCGTCCTCGGCGAACGGCGCCAGGATGCCGAGGCCGAGCACGAAACCGTCGAGCAACACGTACATCAGCACGCCGAAGCCGATCACGCCGAACCAGATCACGGGCAGCCAGTATTCCATCGTCCTACTCCATCGTGCTTTGCATGAGCGCGCGCGGCCTCGCCGGCGCGCACCGGGCCGCGCCTAGGCGCCGGCTTCGCTGGATTCGTCCGGCAACGACAACGGCCGCGCCGGGGTCTTCTCGCCCTGCTCGCTGCGCGGTGGCGGTTCGTGCGGATGCGGGCCCTTGCGGATCAGCTTGACCAGATAGCCGATGCCGGCGCCGAACACGACGAAATAGACCACCGCGAACACGATCAGCGAGGTCATCACGCTGGCCGCCGCGATCGGGCTGACCGCATCGGCGGTGCGCAACAAGCCGTAGATCACGTAGGGCTGGCGGCCGATCTCGACCACGTACCAACCCGACAGCAAGGCGACGAAACCGCTCAGGGTCAGCACGCGCCAGCCCCACAGCGCCGCGCGCGATTGGTACAAGCGCCCGCGCCACCACTGCCACAGCGAGAACAGCACCAGCAGCAGCATCGCCACGCCGAGCCCGACCATGATGCGGAAGGCGTAGAACACCGGTTTCACCGGCGGCCGTTCGCTGGCCGGGACCGACTTCAGCGGCTGGATGTCGCCGTCGAGGGTGTGGGTGAGGATCAGGCTGCCGAGCTTCGGCACCGCGATTTCGTAGTCGTTGCGTTCGGCTTTTTCGTTCGGCACCGCGAACAGGATCAGCGGCACGCCTTCGCCGGGCGCGCCCGACTCCCAGTGCGCCTCCATCGCCGCGACCTTGATCGGTTGGTGTTCGCGCACGTTCAAACCGTGCAGGTCGCCGACGAAGACCTGCGCCGGCACGGTGATCGCGGCGAAGATCACCGCCGCTTTGAGCATGCGCTTGCCGGCTTCGACGTGCACACCGCGCAGCAGATACGACGCGGCGACGCCGCCGATCACGAAGCAGGTGGTGATGAAGGCCGCCAGCACCATGTGGGCGAGGCGGTACGGGAACGAGGGGTTGAAGACGATCGCCCACCAGCTGTCGGGTTCGAACACGCCTTCGACGATCTTGTAGCCGGCCGGCGTCTGCATCCAGCTGTTGGCCGAGATGATCCAGAACGTCGAAATCAGCGTGCCCAGCGCGACCATGCAGGTGGCGAGGAAATGCATGCGTTCCTTGACCCGGCTCCAGCCGAACAGCATCACGCCGAGGAAGGTCGCTTCGAGGAAGAACGCGGTCAGCACCTCGTAGGACAGCAGCGGGCCGAGGATGTTGCCGGCCTGTTCGCTGAGCACCGCCCAGTTGGTGCCGAACTGGAAGCTCATGACGATGCCCGAGACCACGCCCATGCCGAACGACACGGCGAAGACCTTGGTCCAGAAGAAATACAGATCGCGCCAGAGCGTGTCGCGGGTGCGCAGCCAACGCCATTCGACGAAGGCCAGCCAACTGGCCAGGCCGATGGTGAAGGCCGGGAACAGGATGTGGAACGAGATCACGAAGCCGAACTGGATACGCGACAGCAGCAGGGCGTCCACGTGTATTGCCTCCACGGCGCCATACAGTGCGCCGGCCTGTTCATCTTGCGCCGCAGCGTGGGCGCGGTAAACGCGGATTACGGCGATTTCGTCGAATCACATAAACCGCAAAGACGTGATCGCGACGTGTTGATGCGATCCGGGTACGGCGGCGCTGGCCACTGGCGACCGCGGCAAGAGCGCGTTGCCTCAAGGCCTCGATGAGATCGCGAACGCGCCTGCCGGGCCCGGGACTGCATCACGAAACCGCCCGAATCCGGCCGGCCTCGTGCGACAAAATGCGACACGCGGCCATGACGGACGCGTGGCCCCTGCGAAGGGCGATCCGCGCCGGTGCGGCGACGCGAACGGCAATCTTTGCCGGCGCGGCGACGCGCCGGGGCCGGTTTCGGCAAAGCCGGCGAGCGGGCTCGGACAAGCCGCGAGAACGGGCCCGCCACGCCGCCGCCGATTCATCGGCCGCGACCCTCGCCGGAGCCGGCGATCATAGGCCTGGGCATGACCAACGGCCGGCCCGTCGGACGCTATCCGGCTGCTACCCTGCGCGGACTTTTGTCCCAGAGCCCGCTCGATGCGCCTTTCCTTCGTCACGCTCGCCGCGCTGCCTTGCGCGCTGTTCGCCTCCGCCGCCTTCGCCCAGGCCGCCGCGCCGCTGACCCTGGCCGACACCATGGCCAACCCGGACTGGATCGGAGCCCCGGTCGAACGCGCCTGGTGGAGTTGGGACGGCCAGCGCGTGCAGTACCAGCTCAAGCGCGACGACTCGATTATCCGCGACACCTGGCAGGTCGGCGTCGCCGGCGGCACCCCGCTGCGGCTCGACGGCGCCGCGCGCAACGATCTCGACGGCGCCAATCCGGCCTACGACGCCCAGCGCACGCGCATGGCCTTCGTGCGTAACGGCGACATCTTCGTGCGCGACCTGCGCAGCGGCGCGCTGACCCAGGTCACTCGCAGCAACGACACCGAGTCGCGGCCGCAGTGGAGCCGCGACGGCAACCTGGTATTCCGCGTCGACAACCAGTGGTACCAGTGGCGTGCCGGCCAGGGCCTCAGCCAGGCCGCCCAGGTCCGTGCCGAGAACGACCCGGCCAAGGCGCCGAAAACCGACGACCTGCGCGAACGCCAGCTCGCCATGCTGCAGACCCTGCGCGAGGACCGCGCCCAGCGCGAAGCCGCGCGCGAGCAGGACGACGCCTGGCGCCGCAGCGACGGCAGCCGCGCGCCGAAGCCGACCTATCTCGGCGACGACGTCGAGATCGTCGACAGCGCGCTGTCGCCCGATGCGCGCTGGCTGCTCGTCGTCACCCAGGCCAAGAAGGGCGATGCCGGCGCCGCCGGCAAGATGCCCAAGTACGTGACCGAGTCGGGCTACGAGGAATTCGAGGAAGTGCGCACCCGAGTCGGCCGCAACGAACCGCTGCCGCAGAAGCTGTGGCTGGTCGACGTCACCAACGCCAAGGCCAGCGAACTCAAGTTCGGCGGCCTGCCCGGCATCGGCGAGGACCCGCTCGCGGCGCTGCGCAAGGCCGCCAAGAAGGACCCGCTGAAGGGCGAGCGCCCGGTCCGCATCGAGACCGACGGCGACGGCAGCGGCGTCTCGATCCGCTGGAGCGACGACGGCCGTCAGGCCGCGGTGCTGGTGCGCGCGATCGACAACAAGGACCGCTGGCTGGCCTCGGTCGACCTCGGCAAGGCCGCGCTGCAGCCCCGCCACCGCCTCAGCGATGCGGCCTGGATCGGCTGGAACTTCAACGATTTCGGCTGGCTGTCCGACACCGGCAAGGGCGACGACGACCTGTGGCTGCTGTCGGAACAGAGCGGCTACTCGCACCTGTACGTCGCCAGCGGCGGCGGCGCGCCGCGCGCGATCACCTCCGGCCGCTGGGAAGTCTCCGAGCCGGAATTGAGCGCCGACGGCAAGACCTTCTTCTTCCTGTGCAACCGCAAGTGGCCCGGCGACTACGAAGTCTGCGCGGTCGACCGCAACGGCGGCGCGGTGCGCGAAGTGACCGCGCTCGACGGCGTCGAAAACTTCATGCTCTCGCCCGACGGCCGCAAGGTGCTGGTGCGCCATTCCGACAGCTACACCCCGCCGCAGCTCGCCGTGGTCGACAGCAGCGGCGAGAACACCGTCGCCCTGACCGACACCCGCAAGCCGGGCTTCCGCGAACGCGAATGGATCCAGCCCGAGTACGTGCAGGTGCCGTCCAAGCATGGCGCCGGCACCGTCTGGGGCAAATTCTACGGGCCGAAGAATTACGAGCCGGGCAAGAAGTACCCGATCGTGATGTTCGTGCACGGCGCCGGCTACCTGCAGAACGTCAGCGCGCGCTACCCGAACTACTTCCGCGAGCAGATGTTCCACAACCTGCTGGTCCAGGAAGGCTATGTCGTGCTCGATCTCGACTACCGCGCCTCCGAAGGCTACGGCCGC
Source organism: Lysobacter sp. 22409 (assembly GCF_052045105.1). Classification (NCBI taxonomy): domain Bacteria; kingdom Pseudomonadati; phylum Pseudomonadota; class Gammaproteobacteria; order Lysobacterales; family Lysobacteraceae; genus Lysobacter; species Lysobacter sp. 22409. The sequence continues at coordinate 59,895 of NZ_JBQEOE010000014.1, forward strand.
GACTGGCGCACAGCGATCTACCGGCAGATGGGCCACCCGGAACTCGAGGATTATCTGGACGGCCTGGAATGGCTGGTCGCCAACAAGCAGGGCGACCGCGACCGCGCCGGCATCTACGGCGGCTCCTACGGCGGCTTCATGACCTTCATGGCCCTGTTCCGCGAACCCGGCACCTTCAAGGCCGGCGCCGCACTGCGCCCGGTCGCCGACTGGTCGCAGTACAACCACGAATACACCTCGAACATCCTCAACACCCCCGAGCTCGACCCGGAGGCCTACAAGAAGTCCTCGCCGATCGAATACGCCAGCGGCCTCAAGGATCACCTGCTGATCGCCCACGGCATGATCGACGACAACGTGTTCTTCAAGGACTCGGTGATGCTGAGCCAGCGCCTGATCGAGCTGCGCAAGGACAAGTGGGAACTCGCGCCCTACCCGATGGAGCGCCACAGCTTCGTGCGCGCCGACTCGTGGTACGACGAGTACCGCCGCATCCACGAGCTGTTCAATCGCACGTTGAAGTAGCGTGGCCGGCGCGGGTCGTCGCCACGACCCGCGCCCGCGCCGGCGGCCGCATCCGACCGTCACGGCCAATGGCCGGCTCGCAGCCTCGGGCAATCTGTCCAAGGCTCATCGCGCCCGGGCCCACTACAATGGGCCCATGAACGACTTCGACCGCGTACGCGAGTATCTCTCCGGCCTGCAGGACCGCCTGTGCGCCGCCATCGAACAAGCCGACGGCGGCGCGCGCTTCGCCGAGGACCTGTGGCAACGCGCCGAGGGCGGCGGCGGACGCACCCGCATCCTGCGCGGCGGCAAGGTCTTCGAGCAGGCCGGGATCGGCTTCTCCGACGTCTCCGGCACCACCCTGCCGCCGTCGGCGACCGCGGCGCGTCCCGAGCTCGCCGGCGCCTCGTGGCGCGCGGTCGGGGTGTCGCTGGTGTTCCACCCGCACAACCCCTATCTGCCGACCACCCACGCCAACGTGCGCCACTTCCGCGCCATGCGCGACGGCGAGACCGTGGCCTGGTGGTTCGGCGGGGGTTTCGACCTGACCCCGTTCTATCCCTTCGACGAAGACGTGCGCCACTGGCATCGCACCGCACGCGAACTGTGCGAGCCGTTCGGCGGCGACGAACGCTATCAGGCGCACAAGCGCTGGTGCGACGAGTATTTCTTTCTCAAGCACCGCAACGAGACCCGCGGCGTCGGCGGCTTGTTCTTCGACGACCTGCATGGCGACTTCGAACGCGACTTCGCCTATCAGCGCGCCGTCGGCGACGGTTTCCTCGACGCCTACCTGCCGCTGGTCGAACGCCGCAAGGACATGGCCTACGGCGAGCGCGAGCGGCAGTTCCAGCTGTATCGCCGCGGCCGCTACGTCGAATTCAACCTGGTGTTCGACCGCGGCACCTTGTTCGGCCTGCAGTCGGGCGGACGCACCGAGTCGATCCTGATGAGCCTGCCGCCGCTGGTGCGTTGGGAATACGGCTACACGCCGGAAGCCGAGAGCGACGAAGCGCGGCTGGCCGCGTATCTGGTGCCGCGCGATTGGCTTGGGAGCGAGGAGTAAGCGCAAAGGAGTGAGGAGCGAGTAAAACCGCCGCACTCTCGCCTCTACCAACTACTCACAACTGGTTACTCGTTCCTCGCTTCAAAATCGTGATGTGGCCGTTGGTCTCCAGCATCGCCACCGCGATGTCGTCGATCTGCGCGCAATCGTTCTCGCGCATCGCCTTGTCGAAATCCGCGCGGCTGACCAGTTCGCGGCGCAGCACGTCGCGGAACACGTGGCCGTCGCGCGCGAGCACCACCGGCACGCCTTCGAGCACGCGCTCGATGCGGTCGTTGCGCGAGGCGATATAGCCCACGCCCCAGTTCAACAGCATCAAGGTCGCCGCCAGGATCAGGCCGCCGCCGACCGAGGTGTCGGTGCCGAGCAAGGCGTTCTGCACGGCATTGCCGAGCAACACGATCAGCAGCATGTCGAACGAGGTGAACTGGCCCATCGTGCGTTTGCCCGACAGCCGGATCATGGCCAGCAAGACGAAATAGACGATGCAGGCGCGCACCAGGTATTGCCACCAGGGCATCGACAGATCGAAGGCGTCGGTCATGAACTCGGCTCCGGCAAGGCGAGGCCCGATTGTGGCCCGACCGGCCGTGCATCGGGCGTCATAGCCGGCGACAGGGCGCGACGGCCGGCGCGAATCCGCACTTGTTGATCATGATTCGCATTTGCATCCTGGAGACGAGGACCGCAGAATGCGCAGGCTTCGCCCGCCCGGGGTTCTCCAGCCAGCGCGAAGCCTTCCCTATCCAGCGTCCGCCTGCGCCGTTCCGGCCGCAGGCGTTTGCGCGCCTATCCGAAGGAACGCCGCCTCATGTCCGCTCCGTCTTCGCGTCTGCTGTCCGGTCTGGCCCTGTTGGCCTGCGCCCCGCTCGCCCATGCCGCCGAGAGCGGCGACGCGGCGCGCACCCTGGACTCGATCACCGTCGTCGCCGAACGCGAGCCGGGCAATTTCGATCTCGATCGCGGCGAGATCGAGCTGAGCCAAGCCTCCGACCTCAGCGACCTGTTGTCGAACGAATCCGGTGTCGCCGTCGGCGGCGGCTCGCCGGTCGCGCAGAAGATCTACGTGCGCGGCTTCGAAGACACCATGCTCAACGTCACCATCGACGGCGCACAGGAACCGGCCGAGTTGTATCACCACCAGACCCGGGTGCAGATCGAGCCGGAGTTCATCAAGTCGATCGAACTCGATGCCGGCGCCGGTGCGGCCACCAGCGGCGCCGGCGCGCTGACCGGCGCGTTGCGCGTGCGCACCCGCGACGCCTTCGACCTGCTGCGCCCCGGCCAGGACGCGGGCTTCCTGGTCAAGGCCGCGGCCGGCCTCAACGGCGGCAACAGCTACAAGGGCGTGCTGGCCGGCTACGGCCGCCTGTCCGACGGGCTCGGCGTGCTTGCCACCTACGTCTATCAGGACGGCGGCGATTACGACGACGGCCACGGCGACCGGGTCAAGCCGACCGCCTACCGGCACGAACGCGCCCAGTTCAAGCTCAGCGGCCTGTTCGATGCGCACAGCTTCGACCTGTCAGCCGAACACCTCGACGACACCGGCACGTTTTACGAACGCCCGCACATGACCAACTTCAGCGGTCGTTTCGTCCTGTCGGATCACCAGATGCGCCGCGACACGGTGTCCTACGAGCACCGTTACGACCCCGACAGCGACGCACTGAACCTGCGCCTCAACGCCTACCGCACCCGCAGCGAATACCAGAACCGCCGCAACACCACCGGCCTGCTCTACAGCGCCGGCGAACAGACCAGCACCGGCCTGGACCTGCGCAACACCGCGCTGTGGCAGTCGTTATCGCTGACCTACGGCCTGGACTACCGCAGCGACCGCCTGCATGCGCGCCAGCAGGCCACGCCGCCGCCGTTCTGGGGCCGCACCGAACAGACCGCGCGCGTGTTCGGCGCCTACGCCCAGGGCGACTGGGACGTGTCGCCGCAATGGAAGCTCTCGGCCGGTCTGCGTTACGACGATTACCGCCACAGGGGCGTGTCCGGCGTCAGCGCCGGCGCCGCCAACGACGCAGACAAGCTCAGCCCGAACCTGTCGATCGCGTGGACGCCGATCGAGCCGTTGACCTTCCGCCTGGCCTATTCGGAAGCCTTCCGCGGCGTGACCATCCGCGAAGCCTTCTTCAGCGCGCTCTACACCCACCGCGGCGATCTCGAAGGCGAACGCGCCGACAACCTCGAATTCGGCGTGTCCTGGGAGCGCAACGGTTACTTCGCCCGCGCCACCGCCTTCCGCCAGAACATCGAGCACTACATCTCGGCGGTGTATTCGGGCCAGGCCGCCTGGGGCTATTGGGAGAATATCGGCGACGCCAAGGTCGAAGGCTACGAGGCCGAGATCGGCAAGCGCTGGCAGCGCATGGGCGTGAGCGTCGGCGTGTGGCAGTCGGACAACAGCTTCGAGGACCGCCCGCTCAACGATGCGGACCTCGGCCTGGGCACCAGTATCGGCCGCACCTGGACCGCGCGCTACGACTGGCAGCCCGTGTCCGGACAGGCCGACTACGCGGTGCGCGCGCGCCTGGTCGAGGACGAACGCAACAGCATCGCCGCCGATGCGCCCGACAAGCCGGGCTACGCCGTGGTCGACCTGATGGCGAACTGGAATCTGCTCGGCGACGATCGCCTGAAACTCGGCGCGGCGGTCAACAATCTGTTCGATCGTTTTTATTACGACCACGGCACTTACGGTTATCAGGCCGGTTCGAAAAGTTATATCGGTTTCCCGTCGCCGGGTCGCGAACTGTCGTTGTCGCTGACGTATCGATTCTGAAGATGCATCGATTCCGAGGCGGCGCGCTGCATACGCATCGGTGATTAATAGCGCAGATAGCGACGACGCCCGGCGTCGCCCGCGAAACGCAGGCCTGGCCTACGTTAAGCGTGTTCAGTAAACTTTCTGTCGCGCAAATAAAAAGCCCCGCAGGCAGGGGGGGCCGGCGGGGCTGGTGGAGCGTGACCTGGGGAGGGGTCGTTCGCTCCGGGGGATCACTCCAGGGGAGGGAGAGATCAGCGACAGACGTTGCATCTGTCGCGACCTATATGACCATCCCGCACATGGATAGTTCGTGAAGATGGGAGTTAATAAATTGTTGGATTCAGGACTGATTCATTAAACCAATTCCAGCAAAATCAATGGTTTCCGCATAATCAATGCGCTTCGTCCCAATTAATTCCGACCCCGCTGTCGACGACCAACGGCACCCTCAGGCTGGCCGCCCCCGCCATCCGGCGTGAAGCCTCGCCGACCAGGGTATCGACGAAATCGGCTTCGACCTCGAATACCAGTTCGTCGTGCACCTGCAGGATCATCTTCGCGCGGGAGGCATGCGACGCCAACCAGGCGTCGATGTCGATCATCGCGCGCTTGATGATGTCGGCCGCGGTGCCCTGCATCGGCGCATTGATCGCCGCGCGTTCGGCGCCCGCGCGCAAGCCCTGGTTGGTGGCCTTGATGTTCTCCAGATACAGGCGCCGACCGAACACCGTCTCGACGTAGCCGCGATCGCGCGCATCCTGGCGGGTGCGCTCCATGAAGTCGCGCACGCCGGGATAGCGGCTGAAATACAGGGCGATGTAATCCTGCGCTTCGCCGCGGCCGATGCCGAGCTGGCGCGCCAGACCGAACGCGCTCATGCCGTACATCAGGCCGAAGTTGATCGCCTTGGCGGCGCGGCGTTCGTTGCCGCTGACCTCGTCGAGCGATTTCTTGCCGAACACTTCGGCCGCGGTCGCGCGGTGCACGTCGGCGCCGGACTCGAACGCGCGCACCAGGCCGACGTCCTCGGACAGGTGCGCCATGATGCGCAGCTCGATCTGCGAATAGTCGCAGGCGACCAGGCGCCGGCCTTCGGGCGCGACGAAGGCGCGGCGGATGCGGCGGCCGTCGTCGGTGCGGATCGGGATGTTCTGCAGGTTCGGGTCGCTCGACGCCAGGCGCCCGGTCGCGGCGCCGGCCTGGTGATAACTGGTGTGCACGCGCCCGGTGTCCGGGTTGACCATCTCCGACAGCTTGTCGGTGTAGGTGCTGCGCAGTTTCGCCAGGCCGCGGTATTCGAGGATCACACGCGGCAGCTCGTGCTGGTCGGCGATCGCTTCGAGCGCCTCTTCGTTCGTGCTCGGCTGCCCGGTCGGCGTCTTCACCAGCACCGGCAGCTTCAACTCGTCGAACAACAAGGCCTGCAACTGCTTCGGCGAATCCAGGTTGAAGGTGCGCCCGGCCAGCTCGGTGGCCTTGATCTGCGCGTCGAGCATGCGCTTGCCGAGGTCCTGCGATTGCCGGCGCAGTTCGTCGCCGTCGATCATCACGCCGTTGGCCTCGATGCGTTCGAGCACCGGCACCAGCGGCATTTCGATTTCGCGGTAGACGCGTTCGAGCTCCGGTTCGGCGGCGAGGCGCGCGCCGAGCACGCGGTGCAGACGCAGAGTCACGTCGGCGTCCTCGGCGGCATAGCGGGTGGCGTCGTCGATGGCGACCTGCGAGAACGCGATCGCCTTGGCGCCCTTGCCGGCGACGTCGGCATATTTGATGGTGTCGTAGCCGAGGTAACGCTTGGCCAGCGAATCCATGTCGTGGCGGCTGGCGGTGGCGTTGTAGACGAAGCTCTCGAGCATGGTGTCGTCGGCATAGCCGAGCAGGTCGATGCCGTGCCGGCGCAGGATGTGCAGGTCGTACTTGCCGTGCTGGCCGAGCTTGCGCCGCGCCGGATCGGTCAGCACCGGCCGCAGCGCCTCGAGCACCGCGGCGCGCTCGAGCTGGGCCGGCGCGCCGGGGTAGTCGTGGCCGAGCGGGATGTAGACCGCGCGGCCGGTTTCGGTGGCGAAGCTCAGGCCGACCAGGTTGGCGCGCATCGGGTCGAGCGAATCGGTTTCGCTGTCGAAGGCGAACTCGTCGGCCGACTGCAGGGCCGCGATCAGCGCGTCGAGCTGCGCTTGGGTGGTCACCGCCTCGTACTCGCCCTTGGCCGACAGGGCCGCGTCCGGGGTTTCCGCGCTCGCCGAGGCGCGCGCGTGGCCCGCCGCGGTCGCGCGCAAGCCGGCGCGGTCGGCGGCGAGTTCGTTGGCGGCCGCATTGGCGCCGCCTTCGAGCTCGCGCAGCGCCTGCTTGAAGCCGTAACGCGCATACAAGGTGCGCAGCGCCTCGGCATCGCGCTCGCGCAGGGCCAGCTGCTCGGGGCTGCGGTCGAGTGCGACGTCGGTCTTGATCGTGGTCAGCTGGCGGTTGAGCGGCAGACGGCCGAGCGCGGCGCGTAGGTTGTCGCCGATCTTGCCCTTGATATCGCCGGCGTGGGCGATGACGTTTTCCAGGGTGCCGTACTCGCCGAGCCACTTGGCCGCGGTCTTGGGCCCGCATTTGTCGACGCCGGGGACGTTGTCGACGCTGTCGCCCATCAGCGAGAGCAGGTCGATGATCTGGTTGGGCTGCACGCCGAACTTGGCGAACACCGCCTCGTCCGAATCCATGCGGCTGCCGCTCATGGTGTTGACCAGGGACACGCCCGGGCGCACCAGTTGGGCGAAGTCCTTGTCGCCGGTCGAGATGGTCACGTCGATGCCTGCGTTCGCGGCCTGCAGCGCCAGCGTGCCGATCACGTCGTCGGCCTCGACCCCGTCGACGCGCAGGATCGGCAGGCCCAGCGCTTCGACGATCGCGCACATCGGCAGCACCTGAGCGCGCAGGTCGTCCGGCATCGGCGGGCGGTTGGCCTTGTACTGCGGGTCGAGGTCGTCGCGGAAAGTCTTACCCGGCGCGTCGACGACGAAGGCCACGTAGTCGGGCCGTTCGTTCAAGGTCGAGCGCAGCATGTTGACCACGCCGAACAATGCGCCGGTGGGTTCGCCGGCGTCGTTGCTCAGCGGCGGCAGCGCATGGAAGGCGCGGTAGAGGTAGCTGGAACCATCGATCAGGACGAGTCTTTTCATGCCGGCGATTCTACGCTGCCCCATCGCCGGGGCTGCGACCGTGACCGCGGATGCAGCGGCTTAACGGGCGCGCAGCGTATGCTGTCGGCCTGAGACACGGAGAACCGCCATGCGCGCCCCCACCGCCTCGCCGGCCCGCAAAGCCGCCGGCCTGCTCGTCCCTTCCCTGATCGCCATCCTGCTCGCCGCCTGCGCCACGACCGGGGGCGCCAACGACGACCCGACCGCCGCCCTGCAGGGGGCCGATGTCCGCACCCGCACCGTCGAGAACGGCGACGTGATCGAGGAATACCGCATCGCCGGACAGCTGCGCGCGGTCAAGGTCACCCCCGCCCGCGGCCCGACCTATTACCTGGTCGACAACGACGGCGACGGCCGCCTCGACACCAGCAAGGGCGAAGGCACGGTCTCGCCGGTGTACTACAAGCTCTTCAGTTGGTGACCGGCTGAGGAGCGAGTGGCGAGGAGTGAGCAAAGCCTCGTCTCCATCCTCAGCGGTCCTTCCAACCTGCGCCGAGGCGTGGGGAATGCGCGCACTTCTCACTCCACACCCCTAACTTCTCACTTCTCGCCCCCCGAACTTATGGATATCCGAACCATCGTCGGAGACACCGAGCTTCGCGCCGTCTGGCCGCTGGTCTCGCAACTGCGCCCGCACTTCGACGAGGCCGGCTTCGTCGCCCAGATGCACCGCCAGATCGCCGAGGGCTGTCGCGCCACGGTGCTCTACGACGAACAGGGCGTGCCGCGCGCGTTCGCCTGTTGGCGAGTGATGGAGATGCTCGCGGTCGGGCTGCACGTCTACGTCGACGACCTGATCACCGACCAGGCCGTGCGCAGCCGCGGCTACGGCAAGGCGATGCTGGACTGGCTCAAGGCCGAGGCCAAGCGCCTGGGCTGCGCGCGCCTGCAACTGGATTCCGGCACCCACCGCCAGGACGCGCATGCGTTCTACCTGCGCGAGCGGCTGCGCATCGAGGCCTTTCATTTCGGCGTCAAGCTGGATTGAACCCAGCCTGCACGAAATATGGGGGCGGCGACGCTGCCTTTTCGACTGCGGCCCGTGAAGTTGCACAGAGGTTTAGGCGGCAACGAGGCTGCCCTGCCAACGCTGCCGCGAAATTCTGCCCCCTTTGAAGAAGGGGGCGGACGCCCGGCGCAATCCGCTTGACCGATGCGAGTCGTAGCGCGGGGGATTTGCTTGGGCGACGCTGACTGTTCGAGTCCGCGAGCGAAAGCAAATCCCCCTGCCCCCCTTTTGCAAAGGGGGGACGGCGTGGGAGATCTCGAAGGGGAATAGCATGAGGGTGGAATCTTAGCGGCCGTTTCCGGCTGAGCCTGCGGCGGTATCGGCCGCCGCTTTGTTGCGATAGCGCTCGAACCACTCCAGGGTGTTGAGCACCTGCGCCAAGGTCTCGCTCGGGCGCGCACCGATGCCGTGCGACGCCCCGGGGATGCGGATCATCGCGCTGTCGACGCGACGCAGCTTCAGCGCCGTGTAGTACTGCTCGGTCTCGGAGATCGGCGTGCGGTAGTCGTTCTCGCCGGTGATCAGCATGGTCGGGGTGACGACCTTGCCGACGTGGGCCAGCGGCGACAGCCTCCAGTACAACTCCTGCGCCTCCCACGGCCCGCTCGGGAACCAGTGCTGGGTGACGTAGGACGGCCCGTCCGAGGTCAGGGCGAAGCTGGTCCAGTTGATCACCGGCTTGGCGACCACGGCGGCGCGGAAACGGTCGGTGTGGCCGACGATCCACGCGGTCAGCACGCCGCCGCCGGAACCGCCGGTCACGAACAACTGCTGCGGGTCGACATAGCCCTTGGCGATGGTCGCATCGACCGCGCTCATCAGGTCGTCGTAGTCGTGGCTCGGATAATTCTGGTGGATGTGGTCGGCGAAGGCCTGGCCGTAGCTGGTGCTGCCGCGCGGGTTGACGTACAGCACGACGTAACCGGCGGCGGCATACAGTTGGGTTTCGACGGCGAAGCGCGGGCCGTAGTTCTGATAGGGGCCGCCGTGGATCTCCAGCAGCAGCGGATAGCGCTTGCCCGGCTGGAACTGCGGCGGCTTGACGATCCAGCCCTGCACATCGAGCCCGTCGGCCGAAGACTTCGTCCACAAGGTCTCGACCTCGCCCAGACGCTTGCGCGCCAGCGAGTCGGCATTGAGCTCGGTCAGCACGCGTGGCTTGGCGCCGCGTTCGACCACCGCCACGTCGGCCATGCGCGCGGCGGTGCCGTGGGTGTAGGCGACGCGGCCGGCGGCGACCGAGAAACTGCCGCCGGGATAGGGCCGTCCGACCGCCGTGCCGCCGACCTCGCCGGTCACCGGTTCGACCTTGCCGCCGCTCGCGGCGATCCAACCCAGGTGGCTGACACCGTCGCGGTCGTAACCGAAGTAAAGCCCGCGGCCGTTGCGGTCCCATTGCGGGCTTTCGATGTCGTAGTCGAAGCCCTCGGTCAAAGCGCGCGAAACGCCGCTGTCGAGATCGAGCACATACAGATGCGCGATCTGATAACTGCGCTTGCGGTCGTCGTAGCCGAGGTAGGCGATCTTGCGCCCGTCCGGCGACAACACCGGCGCGCGGTCGGGGCCCTTGCGGTCGGTCAGCGCGACCGCGGCGCCGGTGGCGACGTCGACGCGGTAGATCTCGCTCTCGATCGGGTGGTACTCGTAATCGTCGCGGTGATTGGACTCGACGAACAGCGAGCGGCCGTCGTGGCTCCAGGCCAGGGTCGAACCGTGCTGGAAATCGCCCTGGGTGACCTGGCGCGGCGTGCCGCCGTCGGCCGGCATCACGAACACGTGTTCGTAGCCGGGCTTGAGGTAACCGGCGCCGTCGGCGCGGTAGTTCATCTTGTCGATGAGCTTGACGTCCTCGGCCCACTCCGCGCCCTTGGGCTTGGCCGGCAACTTCGCCAGCGGCGTAGTGTCGGCGGCGACGTGCATGGTGAAGGCCAGCCAGCGCCCGTCCGGCGACCAGGTCAAACCGCTCGGGCCTTCGCTCAGGCGGCTGATCGGCGATTGCTGGCCGCTGTCCATCCAGCGCACCCAGAGCTGGGTCGAACCGTCGCGATCGGACACCCAGGCGATGCGATCGCCCGACGGCGACCACACCGCGGCGCCGTCGCTGGCCGCGCCGCTGGTCAGCGGCCGCTGCTGGCCGCTGCCGGCATCGACCAGCCACAGATTGCTGCGGCGGCGGTCCTTCATCCGGTCGAAGAACTTGCGCTGATAGACGATGCGGCGCCCGTCCGGCGACAGCGCGGGTTGATCGGCCCACTCCAGATCGAACAGATCGGTCGGTTGCAGATTGCGCGGGTCAGCGTGCAGGTCGGCGGCGGTAGCCGGCAGCGCGCCGACGGCAAGCGCGGCGGCAAGGACGAAACGCAAGGACATCGGCGGGCCCCTTTCGATAGACGAATGAACCGCAGCCTAGGCCGGCATCGCGGCCGCCTCCCAGTGTCGTTGGTCGTGTCCGCCGGGCTCTGCGTCGCAAGACCAACGGCAGGCGAGGAATCGGCGGCGAGCTGCTAGGGTGAGCGCCGTGTCCACAGGGGTGGCGACACTCAGGGAAGATGTCGATGGCTCGCGAATCCGCGCTGCGTTCGTTGTTGTCCCGTTGGTGCTCATATCGTTGGTGGCTGGCCGGCGCCTGCGCCGTCGCGTTGTGCGCCTGCGGCGAACCCGCCGCCGACGTCTCGCGACCACTCAGCTACGACCGCCTCGGCGTGCACATGAGCATCCCCGGCAACTGGAGCATGGCCGAGGACAAGCGCGTCGACGCCGTCCACTACATGATCGTGGAGAGCCCGGGCGCGGCGATGTTCGTCGCCATCGTGCAGGCCGACACGACCGCGGAACTGGAAGACTTCGCCCGCGACTTCTCCGCCGAGGCCGACAAGGCGACACCGTCGGTAATGAATGGACACAGCCGCTTCGACCGCTCTGCCTTCGCCGAGGGCACGATCCGCGAGCACTACACGCTGAGCCTGGGCGGGGTTAAAGTTCCGCACCGGCGCGAGTACCGCAAGATCACCGGCGCCCACCGCACCGCGTTCCTGATCACCCAGAGCGCCGACGAAGATCTGCCGCAGACCCAGCCCGGCTTCGACCTGCTGCTGAAATCGTTCAAGCTCGCCGACGCGCCACGCGCGGCCCCAGGCGACGCCACGCGCTGAAGCGGCGCTAGACGAAGCGATACCAGGCCGACGATCGCCGACCGGATGCCGTCGCGAGAGCACTCCCCCTGCCCCCTCTTCTAAGGGGGGAACAGTGCTGCGGAGATTGCGGTCAGCGACTGGATGCGCGCTTCGCCAGCGCGCGCGAGCCGTCGACGATGCCGCGCACGACGAACAGCATCACCGCCGGGATCAGGCAATGCAGGCCGACCCAGCCGTAGTTGAACAGCAGATTCATCCACAGGCCGGAATGGGCGTGATCGTTCGAGTAGACGATCAAGACCGGTAGCGGCGCCAGAAAGACGCACTTCGCCAGGGCCGCCGCGACCGACTTCAGACGCTCCGGCATCAGAGCCGCAGGCGCCAGACACAGTAGGCCGATGAAATCCGACACGCCCAGCCAAGTAGGCAGGAACTGCGCCCAGTCCGGTCGGATCGAGACCTTGGAGAACAGATAGATGTCGCGGAATACGAACACCGCGATCGACAGCGCCGACAGGCTCAGCAGAAATCCGACCGTGTTTCTTTTCATCGTGCACTCCATTGCTTGAGCGTTGGTTCGATGGACGGTGGCTTTGAACCGTCATCCCCGCATCCGAACTGTACGCCCTGGCCGGGGCGCAAAGACTTCGGAGTCATTCGGCGGAAAACCCTGGATCCCCGCCTTCGCGGGGATGACGATCTGAAGGAATCGCGGCGATCTTGCCTGCCGTCATCCCCGCGAAGGCGGGGATCCAGAGACTTCAGAGTAATGCCTCGGTGAAGCCCTGGGTATTCGGCTGCGCCGAAACGAAGACTCCGGGCCGGCAACTCATCGTGGGGATGCGGCCTGAGAGAGTCTCGCTTCTTTATTGGCGCGTCGAACGTTTAGCTAGAGTGGCTGCAGGTTCGCATAGGCCAACACCAGCCACTTGCTGCCGGCGTCGTCGAAGTTGACCTGCACCCGCGCATGCGTGCCGGTGCCTTCGTAGTCGGTCACCGTGCCGGTGCCGAAGTTGGCATGGCGCACCTGCGAGCCGAGCTTGACCGGCGGCGCCTCGATCGCGGCATGGCCGTAGTCGGCACGGCGCGGGCCGGCGCCGTACACCGGACGCGACACCTGCACCTTCGGCCGCACTTCGTTGAGCAGGGCCGGCGGAATCTCGCGCAGGAAGCGCGAGGGCACCCCGAACATGTCCATGCCGTGGATACGCCGGGTCTCGGCATAGCTGAGCACCAGCTTCTCGCGTGCACGGGTGATGCCGACATAGGCCAGGCGGCGCTCTTCCTCCAAGCGGCCGGACTCCTCGGTCGAACGCCCGCTCGGGAACAGGCCTTCTTCCAGGCCGCCGAGGAACACCAACGGAAACTCCAGGCCCTTGGCGCTGTGCAGGGTCATCAACTGCACGCCGTCCTCGCCGGCCTGGGCCTGGCCTTCGCCGGCCTCTAGCGCGGCGTAGCTGAGGAAAGCGATCAGCTCCGGCATCGCCGCGGCTTCGTCTTCGTCGGTGCGGGTGAAGCGCGAGGCCACCGAGACCAGTTCGTCGAGGTTGTCGGTGCGCGAATCGAGCTGGCCGCGCGATTCGTTGGCGTAGTGCTCGCGCAGACCCGAACGCTGCAGGATGTGATCGATCTTCTCCGGCAGCGGCATCTCGACCACATCGCTTTCGAGCGTGTCGATCAACAGCGCGAACCCGGCCAGGGCGTTGCGGGCGCGCGCGGCGAGCCCGTTCTCCTGCGAGATCCGCCGCGCCGCCTCCCACAGCGAGACCGCATCGGCGCGGGCGCGCTTGCGCACCTCGTCGAGGGTGCGCTCGCCGATGCCGCGGGTCGGCGTGTTGACCGCGCGCTCGAACGCCGCGTCGTCGGCGCGGTTGGCGATCATGCGCAGATAAGCCAGGGTGTCCTTGATCTCGGCGCGCTCGAAGAAACGCTGGCCGCCGTAGACCCGGTACGGCACTTGTTCGGACAGCAGGGCCTCTTCGTAGGCACGCGATTGCGCGTTGCTGCGGTAGAGCACGGCGACGTCGCCGTAGCTGCCGCCGTCGCGCACCCACTGGCGCAGGCGCTCGACCACGAAGCGCGCCTCGTCCATCTCGTTGTAGGCCGCGTACAGGTCGATCGCTTCGCCGTGGCCGGTATCGGTCCACAGCTTCTTGCCGAGGCGGTCGGGGTTGTGGGCGATGACCGCGTTGGCGGCGTCGAGGATGTTGGCGCTGGAGCGGTAATTCTGTTCCAGACGGATGGTGCTGGCGCCGGGGAAATCGCGCAGGAAGCGCTGCACGTTCTCGACCTTGGCGCCGCGCCAGCCGTAAATGGCCTGGTCGTCGTCGCCGACCACGAACACGCGGCCGGAGTCGCCGGCGAGCACCCGCACGAAGGCGTACTGGATCGCGTTGGTGTCCTGGAACTCGTCGACCAGAATCTCGCGGAAGCGGTTGCGGTAATGCGCGAGCAGCGCGGCGTTGTCGCGCAGCAGTTCGTGCGCGCGCAGCAGCAGTTCGGCGAAGTCGACCAGGCCGGCGCGTTCGCAGCGCTCCTGGTAGGCCTCGTAGCAACGCAGCATCACATCGGCCCACTCGTCGCCGGCCGGCTGGATGTTGCGCGGCCGCCGGCCTTCGTCCTTCTGGGCGTTGATCCACCACACGATCTGGCGCGGCGGGAAGCGGGTCTCGTCGAGCTCCAGCGCCTGCACCACGCGCTTGACCAAGCGCAGTTGGTCGTCGCTGTCGAGCACCTGGAAGCCTTCCGGCAGTTTGGCCTCCTGCCAATGCAGGCGCAGCAGGCGGTGGGCCAGGCCGTGGAAGGTGCCGATCCACATGCCGCGCGCGCCGTGGCGCAACTGCGCATCGACGCGGCCGCGCATTTCGCCGGCGGCCTTGTTGGTGAAGGTCACTGCGAGGATGCCGTGGGTCGGCACGCCGAAGACTTCGTTGATCCAGGCGATGCGGTGGGTCAGCACGCGGGTCTTGCCGCTGCCGGCGCCGGCGAGCACGAGGTAATGGCCGGGAGGTGCCGAAACGGCTTCGCGCTGGGCGGGATTGAGTGCGTCGAGCAAATGCGATACGTCCATGCCGGCTATTGTAGCTGCGATGGATTCGGGAACCTTCGCAGCGCATCGCGTTCCAATGCAGGCCATGGCCGCCCGCCTGCCGTCGTTGCCGACCCTGCTCGTCTGCGCCCTGCTCGCCTGTGGGGCGGGCGCGGCGCCGGCCGTTGCCCAAGACCAAGACGTTGCTCAAGACAATGAACGGGTGATCCGCGTCGGCGATACGCGCCTGCGGGTGATCGTCGAGGGCGTAGCCGACCGCGAGCGCGTCGACGAGCTTCAGCGCTGGCTCGCCGAATGCGCCGACGCCGCCCTGACCGCCTACGGCCGCCTGCCGCTGCGAGAGGCCAAAGTGCTGATCCGGCAAAGTCGCGGCACGGGTCGAGGCAGCCCCGGCCAGAGCGGCCGCCGCGGCGATCCCAGCCCGGTGCCCTGGGGCCAGACCCGGCGCGACGACGGTGTCTCGGTGCTGCTGTACGTGCGCCCGGACGCCGGCATCGACGAGCTGCGCGACGACTGGACCGCCGTGCACGAGCTCTCGCACCTGTTCCATCCTTATCTCGGCGAAGACGGCCGCTGGCTCGCCGAGGGCTTGGCGAGCTATTACCAGAACGTGTTGCGCGCACGCGCCGGCCAGCTCGACGGCGACGAGGCCTGGCGCCGGCTCGATGCCGGCTTCGCGCGCGGCCGCAACAGCGGTGCCGGCATGCCGCTCGGCGAGATCGGCTGGAGCCGCGCCAGCACCATGCGCATCTATTGGGGCGGGGCGATGTTCTGGCTCGAAGCCGACCTGGCGCTGCGGCGCGAACGCCGCCTCGACCTGGATACGGTGCTGTCGCGCTATTCGCGCTGCTGCCTGGGCAGCGACAGCGAAGCCACACCGGAGGAATTCATCGCCGAACTCGACCGGCTCGGCGGCGGCAAGGTGTTCACGGCGCTGTTCCGCCGTTATGCGGCGATGCGCGAGTTCCCGCCGACGCAGAACGCGTATCGCGCCCTCGGGCTGGACAAACAGGACGGCCGCCTGCGTTTTTCCGATCGCGCCGACGCCGTGCGGCTGCGGCGCGCGATCATGCAACCGCGCGCGGCCGCCGCGCGCTGAGCGGACGGCCGCGTCGTCGCCGGGCTCAGTGCGCGGACTTGCCCGGCTTCTGCACCGTGGTGCTCATCAGCTTGTCGGTCCAGGCGATGCCGATCGCCGAGACGATGAACAGGAAATGGATCAGCGCCTGCCACATCACGCCTTCGGAGGTCAGGTCCGAGCAACGCGCGGTCGCGTTGGCCACGCCGTTGGCGGTCGCGAGCGCGGCGGCCTGCGCGGCTGCGAAGGCTTCGGGCGTGCCGCACAAGGGCAGGCCGAGGCTGCCGGCACCGATGAAGGTCTTGAGCAGATGGATCGAGGAGATGCCGATGATCGCCATCGCCAACTTGACCTTGAGCACGCTCGCATTGACGTGGCTCAGCCATTCCGGCTGGTCGGGATGGCCTTCCAGGCGCAGGCGCGAGACGAAGGTCTCGTAGCCGCCGACGATCACCATCACCAGCAGGTTGGAGATCATCACCACGTCGATCAGGCCTAGCACGATCAGCATGATCCCCTGCTCGGTCAGCGTCGCCGCGTCGTGGACCAGGTGGATCAGTTCCTTGACGAACTGGAAGACGTACACGCCCTGGGCGACGATCAGGCCCAGGTAAAGCGGCAGCTGCAGCCAGCGCGAGCTGAAGATCAGCGCCGGCAGGGGATTGAGTCGGTTGCTCTTTGGATCGGTCATGCGAAGCCCGTAACTGAAGCGATATAGGGCCCAAGAGTAGCCGGGCGCGGATGACGCCGCCACGTCGGGCCGGCCCGAGGGTTCAGCTGCAGCGGGCGCAGGCCTGGCTGCGACTGGGCGCGGCCGGCACACGCCATTCCATCGGCAAGGCCGCCGCGGCCGCGGGGCCACGCTTACACTGCGGCCTTTCGACGCGGAGTTGCCGATGATCGACCTTTATTACTGGCCGACCCCGAACGGCCACAAGATCACCCTGTTCCTGGAAGAGGCCCAGCAGGCCGGGGCCGGGCTCGACTATGCGATCAAGCCGGTCGACATCGGCGCCGGCGACCAGTTCAAGCCCGAGTTCCTGCGCATCTCGCCGAACAACCGCATGCCGGCGATCGTCGACCATGCCCCGGCGGATGGCGGCGCGCCGATCAGCGTGTTCGAGTCCGGCGCGATCTTGCAGTATCTGGCGGCCAAGACCGGTTTGTTCCTGCCCCAGGACCTGCGCGGCCGGGTCGAAGTGGAGGAATGGCTGTTCTGGCAGGTCGGCGGCTACGGCCCCATGCTGGGCCAGAACCATCACTTCAACCGCTACGCGCCGGAAAAAGTGCCCTACGCGATCGACCGCTACCAGCGCGAGACCGAGCGCCTGTACGGCGTGCTCGACCGGCGCCTGGCCGGGCGCGAATTCGTCGCCGCCGATACACTCAGCATCGCCGATTTCGCCTGTTACCCCTGGACCCGCGAGCACGAATGGCATTACGTCGACCTGAGCCGTTATCCGAATGTGCAGCGCTGGCACGACGCGCTGTCGTCGCGGCCGGCGTTCGGGCGCGTCTACGAGATGGGCAAGGCCTACCGTGCCGACCGTACGATGACCGACGAGATGCGCCGCCATCTGTTCGGCACGCCGGCCCCCATCACCTGATGCCTCGCCGTCGAGGCCACGCTCCGGAACCATCGCCCGCATGAACAACCGCCTGCCCCGCCGCCTCGCTTTCTGCCTGCTCGCCATGTCGATCATCGCCACGCCCAGCTTCGCCCTCGCCGCCACGCCCGATGCCGCGCACAGCGTGCCGGCGCCGGGCCAGCTGACCCTGGAAGCCCTGACCGGCGATGCGCCCTTGTCGGGGCCGAGCCTGGTCAAGCCGAAGATCGCGCCCGACGGCAGCAAGGTCGGCTTCCTGCGCGGCAAGCAGCGCGACAAGAACCGCCTCGACCTGTGGGCCTACGACATCGCCAGCGGCAAGACCGAATTGCTGGTCGATTCCGACGACGTGCTGCCCGGCGCGGAAGTGCTCAGCGACGCCGAGAAGGCGCGCCGCGAACGCCAACGCATCGCCGCGCTGTCGGGCATCGTCGACTACCAGTGGTCGCCGGACGGCAAGCGCCTGCTGTTCCCGCTCGGCGGCGAGCTGTATCTGTACGACCTGGGCAAGTCGGGCAAGGCCGCGGTGCGCAAGCTCACCCACGGCGAAGGCTTCGCCACCGACCCCAAGCTGTCGCCGAAGGGCGGCTACGTCAGCTTCGTCCGTGACCGCAACCTGTGGGTGATCGACCTGGCCGACGGCAAGGCGAGCCAGCTCACCCGCGACGGCAGCGACACCATCGGCAACGGCGTCGCCGAATTCGTCGCCGACGAGGAAATGGACCGCCACACCGGTTACTGGTGGGCGCCCGACGACAGCGCCATCGCCTATGCGCGCATCGACGAATCGCCGGTGCCGGTGCAGAAGCGTTACGAGGTGTATCCCGATCGCACCGACGTGGTCGAGCAACGCTACCCGGCCGCCGGCGACGCCAACGTCGGCGTGCGCCTGCTGGTCGCCGCGATCGGAAGCCAGGCCGCGCCGCGCGAGATCGACCTCGGCAAGAACCCGGACATCTACCTGGCCCGCGTCGATTGGCGCGATGCCCAGCACCTGACCTTCCAACGCCAGTCGCGCGACCAGCACCTGCTGGAGTTGATCGAAACCGACCTCGGCGACGGCAAACAGCGCACCCTGGTCAGCGAGCGCTCCAAGACCTGGGTGCCGCTGCACAACGACCTGCGCTTCCTCAAGGACGGCCGCCTGCTGTGGAACAGTGAACGCAGCGGCTACGAGCACCTGTATCTGCTGAGCGACGACGGCAAGGCGACCGCGCTGACCTCGGGCGACTGGCCGGTCGACAGCGTGCTCGCGGTCGACGAAGACGCCGGCCAAGTCTATTTCGCCGCCGGCAAGGACTCGCCGCTCGACAGCCAGGTCTATCGCGTCGCCCTCGCCGGCGGCCCGATCGAACGCCTGTCCAAGACCGATGGCTATCACTCGGCCAGCTTCGCCCATAAGGCCAATGTCTACGTCGACGCCTGGTCGAACCCGCAGACGCCGCCGCAACTGGAGCTGTACCGCAACGACGGCACCCGTATCGCCGCGCTGATCGACAACAACCTCGACGACGCTGCGCATCCGTTCGCGCCCTACCGCGCCGCGCAGCGCCCGATCGAATACGGCACGATTCCCGCCGCCGACGGCAAGACGGCCCTGCATTACAGCCTGATCAAGCCGACCGGGTTCGACCCGGGCAAGCGCTATCCGGTGGTGGTCTACGTCTACGGTGGCCCGGCCACCCAGACGGTCAAGCGCGCCTGGTCGCCGGACTTCAACCAGTACCTGGCCCAGCGCGGCTACGTGGTGTTCTCGATCGACAACCGCGGCACGCCGCGGCGCGGCGCGGCCTTCGGCGGCGCACTGTACGGCAAGCAGGGGACCGTGGAGGTCGCCGATCAGCTCAAGGGCGTCGACTGGTTGAAGTCGCAGCCTTGGGTCGACGGCAACAAGATCGGCGTCTACGGTTGGTCGAACGGCGGCTACATGACCCTGATGCTGCTGGCCAAGGCCAGCGACCGCTACGCCTGCGGCGTCGCCGGCGCACCGGTCACCGACTGGGGCCTGTACGACACTCACTACACCGAGCGCTACATGGGCCTGCCGAAGGGCAACGTCGAAGGCTATCGCGAGGGCCGCGTGCTCGAACACATCGACGGCCTGACCTCGAAGCTGCTGCTGATCCACGGCATGGCCGACGACAACGTCTTGTTCACCAACTCGACCGTGCTGATGAGCGCCCTGCAACAACGCGGCCAGCCGTTCGAATTGATGACCTACCCGGGCGCCAAGCACGGCCTGCGCGGCCGCGACAACCTGCACCGCCTGCGCCTTACCGAAGATTTCTTCGATCGCTGCCTCAAGCCCTGAGCGCACTGACGCCCACCGAATGGATGCCCTGCCATGAATGCCTCCCGCCCCGCCGCGCCCTACCGCAAGCCCTGGGTACAGCGTCACTGGATCCTGACCCTGCTGCTGGCCTTGGGCGTGTTGTTTACGCTGAGCGTGGCGATCGGCGCATGGATGACGTATTCGGTCATGGATTCGATGAGGTACACGCCGCCCTTCATGGAGGCGATGGAGCGGGCCCGTGCGAATCCCGAGGTGAAAGCCGCGCTCGGCGAACCGCTCGAGGACAGGTTCGTGCTCGGCGCGGTCGAGCCGAAGGATCAGGGCGTGGCCAAGCTGTTCATCTTCGTGCAAGGCCCGAAGGGCAAGGGCGACGTTCAGATCGAAGCCGTCAACGAGCAGGGCGCCTGGCGCTATGAAGTGATGCGCGTGAACCTCGACGCGAACAAGACCTCGATCGATCTGCTGTGACCGCCGTGTCGAAGTGCCGCCGCCATCGCGCGGCGGCGCTTCGATGCCGAGCCCCTCGCAAGGCGCTGCATTCGAGATGCCTCGTTCAAGGCATTCGCGCGCCGCATGACCTTCGGCGCTTGGCTCCGGGGGCCGTCGCGCCGATGCTGGCCGCTTCAACCCAGTGAGCCACCTCATGAAGCCGCTCGTTCTCGCCGTCGCCCTGGCGCTGTCCGCGCCCACTCTCGCCTTCGCCGGCTCCGCCCCGCAAGGCGCAGCCAAGCCGGTCCCGGCCTCCGCGCCGCAAACCGCGGCCAAGCCGGTACCGGCCTGGGTCGCGCAGAGCAACGAATACGCCAAGATCCTGATCCAGGCGCAGGGACAATTCGCGCCCGAGCAGATGTCGTTCTTCGGCGTGCCCGGCTACGACGACAAGGTCAGCGACCTCAAGCCCGAGGTCGGCAAGCGCTTCCGCGCGGCGATGGCCGAGGCCAAGCGCGGACTGCAGGGCAAGCTCGAAGTCGAGCGCAACGCCGACGTGCGCCAGGACCTGCAGATCATGATCCAGGCCGCCGAGGACAACATCGAAGGCAGCGCGCTCAACGAGCGCCTGGTGCTGCCGTGGTTCGATGCGCCGCAAACGGTGTTCTCGGGCATGCAGGCGCTGCTGTCCGACCAGGCGCCGGCCGAGCGCCGCGCCAGCGCGCTCGCGCGCCTGAACGCCTATGTCGGCCTGGCGCCGGGCAGCGAACCGCTGACCGTGCTCGCGCGCCAGCGCTACGAGGAGCGCCTCGGCGACACGAATCTATTGCAGCCGACCAAGCTCGAAGTCGAGCAGGCGCTCGGCAACGTCGATACCTACGCCGCCGGCATCCGCAAGCTGTTCGAGAAGTACCAGATCAAAGGCGCCGAGCCGGCGCTGAAGGCGATGGAAACCCAGTTGCGCGAATACGGCCAGTGGACCCGCAGCACGGTGATGCCGAAGGCGCGCAGCGACGCGCGCCTGCCGCCCGAGTTGTACGCCTACTCGCTCAAGCAATTCGGCATCGACGTCGATCCGCAATTGCTGATCCGCCGCGCCCAGGTCGAGTTCATGGAAACGCGGGCCGCGATGGCCCAGCTCGCGCCGCTGGTGGCACAGGCCAAGGGCCTCAAGGTCGCCGACCCGCAGGACTATGTGCAGGTGATGCGCGCGCTCAAGCGCGACACCATCCCCAACGATCAGCTCGAACCGCGCTACCGCAAGGTCATCGACGCGATCGACCCGATCATCCGCAAGCAGCAGATCGTCGACGTGCCGCAGCGGCCGATGGTGATGCGCCTGGGCAGCGAGGCCGAGTCGGCGGCGCAGCCGGCGCCGCACTTCCTGCCGGCGCCGTTGGTCGGCAATACCGGTCAGCAAGGCCAGTTCGTGCTGCCGCTGTCGGTGCCGAGCCCGGACGGCAAGTCCCTGCAGTACGACGACTTCAACTACGAGTCGGTGGCCTGGACCCTGTCCGCGCATGAGGGCCGCCCGGGCCATGAGCTGCAGTTCACCGCCATGGTCGAACGCGGCATCTCGCTGGCGCGTTCGATGTTCGCCTTCAACTCGGTCAACGTCGAAGGCTGGGCGCTGTACGCCGAAGCCGAGATGGTGCCGTACGAGCCGCTCGACGGGCAGTTGATCGCGCTGCAGTTCCGCCTGCTGCGCGCAGCGCGCGCGATCCTCGACCCGATGCTCAACCTCGGCCTCACCGACCGCGCCAGCGCCGGCCGCGTGCTGTCCGAACAGGTCGGCCTGTCGGAAGCGATGACCAAGCAGGAGCTCGACCGCTACATGTTCCGCGCGCCGGGCCAGGCCGGCAGCTATTTCTACGGCTACAGCCGCATCCTGGAACTGCGCATGGAAACCGAACTGGCGCTCGGCGATCGCTTCGACCGGCTCAAGTTCAACAACTACCTGCTCGACCAGGGCCTGCTGCCGCCGGACTTGCTCGGCAAGGCGGTGCGCGAAGACTTCGTGCCGGCGCAGAAAGACAAGCGCTGAGGCGAAACCGCGTTATCCGGCGCTGCGCCGGTCGCCTTCGCAACAAACGACGAGGCCGCGGATCGCTCCGCGGCCTCGTCGTTTCAACCGGTGCTCGCCGCCGCGATTCAATACACCAGCGACCAGCTCATCGTCCGCAGCGCGAACACGTACCAGACCATCGCCACGCAGGCCGCGGCGACCGCGATCGCGCAGACGCGGCGCAGACGCTGCGGCGACGAACGCCACACCGCGCGCGCGTTGAGCACGGCGACCACCGCGGTCGCCACGCTCGCCAGCCCCAGCAACTGGGCGACGCGAACCCACGGATCGAGCGCGCCGTCGAGCATGCGCACCGACGCGTCGATGCGGGTGATGATCCACAGCCACAGCAGGGCCAGGACCAGATTGCCGATCGGGCCGAGGAAACTCAGCAGGCGCAGGCGGCGATCGCGTTCGCTCAACAGCAATCGCCGTTGGGTGTGGCGGCGCACCAAGGCCGCGACCGGCCACAGCAACACCGCCAACGCCTGCACCGCGAGCGCAAGGCACAGCAGCGGCAGCATCCAGCCCGGCGAACGCCAGCCGGGCACCGGCTGCAGCCACATCGCCGCCGGCACGTCGTCGCTGCTGACCGCGATCACCTGGTTGCCGTCGAGCTTGGCCGCGAGCAGGCTGTCGCCGCCGACCTCGCGCCACACATAGGGTTCGACTTCGCGCCAGCGCTTGGGCCGGCCGTCGGGCGTGCGGAATGCCGACACGCTCAGGGTGTCGTCGTCGTTGACCTCGATCTTGGCGCTGCCTAGCAGTCGCGCGATGGCAAGGAAGTTGCTGCTCGAAGCTCGGCTGTTCTCGTAACGGCCGACGAGTTGCTCGGCGTGCAGGCGCGCCGTCGGCAGAGTCGGCTGCTGCGCCGCGCGCACCGGGAAATAGCGCTGGATCACGCCCTTGATCAGGTCGCGATGCAGCGCGCGCCCGGCGCTGCCGGGACCGTCGGCGGACACGAACAAGCCGAGCCCGTGCGCCGGCAGCAACACCAGATTGCTCTGGAAGGCTTCGGTCGCGCCGCCGTGGCCGATCACCACCGGCCCGCGCGTGTCGCGACGGAAGAACCCCAGCGCCATCGCATCCAGGCCCGGGATCGGCCGCGACGCGGTCGCATGCAGGGTCTGCAGGCTGTGCGGTTGCAAGATCCTTACAGCGCCGGCACCGCCCTCGTCGAGCTGCGCGATCATGAAACGCGCCATGTCCAGGCCGGTCGCCGACAGGCTGCCGGCCGGCGCCGGGTTGACCAGTTCGAACGGAATCGGTGCGCCGCCTGCGCTGCTGTAGCTCTTGGCCA
Organism: Lysobacter sp. 22409; assembly: GCF_052045105.1. NCBI lineage: Bacteria > Pseudomonadati > Pseudomonadota > Gammaproteobacteria > Lysobacterales > Lysobacteraceae > Lysobacter > Lysobacter sp. 22409. The sequence goes on from NZ_JBQEOE010000014.1 coordinate 83,396, forward strand.
TATCGCCGGCCAGGCCCTTCGGCAGCGGCTGGCGGAAGCTCGACTGGCGCATGCGCAGCGGCACGAGCACGTTGGCTTCGATGTAGTCGTCGAAGGGTTGCTTGCTGATGCGTTGGAGGATGTAGGCGGCGAGCGCGGCGCCGTAGTTGGAATACGCCGGCACCTTGCCTGGCGCATACACGCGCTCGGGCTGCACCTGTTTGAGATAGCGGTCGAGCGGCAGCAGGCGCGATTCGTCGGCGGCGAACAGATGCTTGGCCGATTCCTCGAAACCCGCGGTGTGGGTCATCAGTTGGCGCATCGTCGCCGGCTGGCCGGCGTAGTCGCGGATCTTGAAGTCGAGGTAGCGGTTGACGTCGGCGTCGAGGTCGAGCTTGCCCTGCTCGACCAACTGCATCGCCGCGGTCCAGACGAACAACTTGGAGATCGAACCCGGACGCACCAGGGTACGCGCGGCGTCCATCGGTTTGCGCTTTTCCACATCGGCGTAGCCATAGCCTTTCGCCAACAGCACCTGGCCGTCGCGAACCACCACCACGACCGCGCCGGCGAGTCCGCCGCGCGCGATCGCCAGCGGCACCAGGCCGTCGACGTAGGCCTCCAGATCCGGCGCGCTGAGCATCGGGATCGGTGCGGCCGCGCCGGGCTCGACCAGGATTTCGCTCAATGCTTCGTTATCGCGAACGAGCGAGGCTTCGACCGGGTAGCCGGCGGCCGCCGTCGCCTGCGCCACCGGCGCTGGGTCGACGGCATCGGCGATCGCGTCCGGCAGGGGTGTGGGCAAGGGCGCGAAGCTGGCCGGTGCGTTCGCGTTCGCTGCGGCAGCCGCGACCGGCTGCGCCGGTTTGCTTGCGACGGCCGGCTTGGCCGGCGCAGCCTTCACCGCGATGGCCGCCACATCGGTGTCGGCGGCGGCCGGCGTCTTCGCCGGCAGCTTCGAAGGCACCGGCGAAACGCGCGTAGGCAGGGCCGTGCTTGTGGGCGCAGCTTGCCCGGCGTCGATCGCGGGTGCCGCGTTCGACAGCGGCAAGGCACGGGTAGTGGCCGGAAACGCCGACGACGCGGCCGGCTTGACCGGGGCCGGCATGGGCGCCGGAGTCGGCGCGGCTTTGACCGGCTCGGCTTTTGCGGGCTCGGCTTTCGCGGGCTCGGCTTTGGCCGGCGCGGGTTTGGGCGGGGTTTGGGTCGGCTCCGGCTTGACCGCCTCGGGCTGGTCCGGTCGAGGCGAGGCGCCGGTCGCAGCCTCGGCCGGCGGCGGCGACTGCGCCCACAGGGAACCGGCCAACATCATCACCGCGACGCCGGACATCGCGATGCCGCGCATCGAACGCTTGGACTTCATCTAACCCCCGAAAGCAGCTGCACCGTCGCCGGGTATTCCGCCGGCATGCGTTGCCGGTCGCTCCAGGCGCGGACGTTCGCGGCGAGTGTACGCGTTCGGGCCCGGGGTTCATTCGCGCAGGAGCTGGAGCAAATCCCCCTACCCCCTTCAAAGGGGGATCGTCTGGGGAGTCGCGCGCTTGAACGGGAGGGTCGCTCGGACGGTTGAAGGAGGAGGCGCTCGGCCGCGAGATTCGTCGGTCGGCGCGCCAACGCCGCCATCGATGATGTGCAGGTCTTGCGAGTGCCGGAAACCGCGACGGTGGTCGCGCCCGAATCCGCCCGGCATGGCCGATTCGGCGGCCGCTTACCGCAGCGGCGGCAACGGCCCGGGCCTGCTTCGACCGGCTGCCGGATTCCGGGATCGTTTTTCCGAATCGGCAAATTACTTTCAATAAGTAAACAACGGTTGGCTTTCGCGGCTTGGCAAGGCCCGGGGGGCCGCCTAGAGTCGTCCGTGACCCCTCTCGGCCGCCTTCATGCCCGCCAAGCGCAGCCAGAACGTAACCACGGCCGCACCCGCGGTCCCGAATCCCGGGATCGCGCTGCGGATGCTGCGTCGTCAGCGGGGCTGGACCCTGGCCGAGATCGGCGCGCGCACCGGCCTGCCGATTTCGACCTTGTCGAAGATCGAGAACGGCAAGATGTCGTTGAGTTTCGACAAGCTCACGCGCATCGCCCAGGGCCTGGAAGTCGACATCGGCGAGTTGTTCTCGTCGCCGCCGGCGGGCGTCAACGAAAACTTCAGCGGACGCCGCAGCATCACCCGCGCCGGCGAGGGCTATGCGATCCGCACCGAGCACTACCACCACTTCTATCCGGCCTCGGAACTGCTCAACAAGCGCCTGGTGCCGATCATCGCCGAGGTCCACGCGCGTTCGCTGGAAGAGTTCGGCGACCTGATCCGCCACACCGGCGAAGAGTTCGCCCTGGTCCTGGAAGGCACGATCGAACTGCACAGCGAGCTGTATGCGCCGGCGCGCCTGGACGTCGGCGATTCGATCTATTTCGACAGCGCGATGGGCCATGCCTACATCGCCGCATCGGCGAGTCCGTGCCGCGTGCTCGCCGTGTGTTCGGGCAACGAAGCGCATTTGCGCGAAGCGCTGTCGCGCAAGATCGCGTCCGAGCCGATCCGCGTGTCCGCTGCGCGGCCGCCTAAAATCCGGCGCAGCGCCAGCCTCTGAGCGCTGCGGATAGGGCATGGCCCCGGCGGCGAACGCTCGCGCGCAAGGGCCTTTCGTCCAGGCAACTGCGGATAACGGTCACATGGGCCGCAAACGCCGGTCACGACGTCGGATTTTCGCATTGCGAAACTGCCCGGCCCACCCCGCCCGGACCAAGCGGGCCCGGACGAAGCCGGCCCGGACCCAACCCGCTCGAAGCCGGCGCGCCGGATGCGCGCGGCCCGGTCGCTTCAGCTGACGCGAGCGAGCATGCGCCGGTTGCCGGTCAGCCGCGCCCAGCGCGCGCCGATGTCGCTCATGCACACGTAGGCCGCTTCGCCGGCCAGGCGCCACAGCATGCGCGGGCTCAGGTTCAGGCGCGGCTCGGCGGCGCACAGCTCCCAGTCGTAACCGAGCTGGCGCGCGAACAAGGCGCAACGCGCGAGGTGGTAGCGGCTGCTCAGCAGGGTGACGCGCGAGCGCATGCCCTCGCCGAGCATCGCCCGAGCATTGCGCAGGTTCTGCAAGGTGTCGCGCGATTCCGATTCCAGTTGCATCGGCGCATCCGAAGCGAAGCCGCGCGCGAGCAAGCCGTGACGCGCGAGCTCGGCTTCGCTGGGTTCGTTGGCGGCGCCGCCGCCGAGCAACACGACGTTGCGCGGCGGACGTTCGCGCCACAGCGACACCGCGCGATCCAGGCGCGCCTCGAAGTCCTGGTCCAGCCGCCCACCCGGCGCATGCTTGCCGAACAACAACACGCATTCGCCGCGTTCGGGCTGGCAGGGCGCATTGCGCGCGACCCGCAGCACGTGCACGAAATAACCGACATAGACCAGCCCGGCGCTGAGCACGCACGCGGCCGAGGCGACCACGGCCACATGCAGCACGTCGCGATCGCCCAACAGGGACAGGCGGTGGCCGAGGCGATTGGACATGGAAGCGGGCGCGACCTGCATGGGAAGGAAAACGGGGACGGCGGTACGACAGCGGTATGAGGGCGCAGCGCGGCGAGCGCAAGCACGACGCCGCGGCACAGCCTCCGGCGCAGACGTATTCGATCGCCCGCGCATGAAGCATTCAGCCTCGCAGCGCCTGCGGCCGCCGCCCTGGCCCGTGCGGCCCGGCCCCGGCGGTGCCCGAGCGCCCCTCGCTATACTGCGGGCGTTCCCCACCGCGCGATTCTACCGACTACGTGACGTCCCCACCTTTACCGATGCCGCCGCTGGCGATCCGCGCCTACACCGCGACCACCGCGCTCGGCCGCGGCCTGGACGCCCAGGCGAGCGCCTTGCGCGAACGGCGCAGCGGCCTGCGGCGCAACGATTTCGCCCCGCTCGCCGCCGGCGAGGCGCCGCTGGATTGCTGGATCGGCCGCGTCGACGGGCTCGAACAGGCCGCCCTGCCGGCCGAGCTGAGCCAGTGGGAGTGCCGCAACAACCGCCTGGCCTGGCTGAGCCTGCAGCACGACGGCGTGCGCGCGGCGCTGGACGCGGTGGTCGCGCGCTATGGCGCCGAGCGGGTCGCGGTGATCCTCGGCACTTCGACCTCGAGCATCGGCGCGACCGAAGAGGCCTATAGCCGCCTGCGCAACGACGGACGCGAATTCCCCGAAGACCTGGCCCGGCCGACCCTGCATACGCCGCACTCGCTCGGCGCCTTCGTCGCCGCCGCGACCGGCCTGCGCGGCCCCTGCGTGACCGTCGCCACCGCCTGCTCGTCGAGCGCCAAGGTGTTCGCCCAGGCCGCCCGCCTGATCGCCGCGGGCGTCGCCGACGCGGCCCTGGTCGGCGGCGTCGACACCCTGTGCGGCAGCGTGTTGTTCGGCTTCAACTCGCTGCAACTGGTCTCCAACGCACCCTGCCGCCCCTTCGATGCCGAACGCATCGGGCTGTCGCTCGGCGAAGCCGGCGGATACGCCGTGCTCGAACGCCTCGACGCCGGCGAACGCGCCGCACTGGAACTGCGCGGCTACGGCGAATCCAGCGATGCCCACCACATGTCCTCGCCGCATCCCGAAGGCCTGGGCGCGCGCCTGGCGATGGGCGATGCGATGACCCGCGCCGGCATCGACGCGGCCGAGGTCGGTTATCTGAACCTGCACGGCACCGCCACCCCGGCCAACGACAAGATCGAGGCGCTGGCGATCGCCGCGCTGTTCCCCGCCACCCTGCACGCCTCCTCGACCAAGGGCTGGACCGGGCATACGCTCGGCGCCGCCGGCATCGTCGAGTCGGCGTTCGCCTTGCTCGCACTCGAACGCGAGCATCTGCCGGGCACGCTCAACAGCGTGCTGCCCGACCCGGCCAACGGCCCGCAGATCCGCTTCGATTCGGCCGACACCCGGATCCGTTATGCCATGAACAATTCCTTCGGCTTCGGCGGCAACAACTGCTCGCTGGTGTTCGCGCGCCCATGACCGCCTCCGACTTCGCCCAACCGGCGACACGCTCGCCGGTGCTCACCGCCGTCGTCGAAAGCGTCGGCTACTGGAGCCGCGGCCTGCCCTCGTGGGAAGCCGCGCGCGCCTACGCCGTGCACGGCGATCTCCCCGCCGACGCGCCGTCGCGGCCGTCGCCGCAATTGCTGGCGCCGAACGAACGCCGGCGCGCACCGGAAACGGTGGCGGTGGCGCTCGAAGTCGCACTCGCCGCCTGTCAGGCCGCGAAGCGCGATCCGGCCGGCCTGCCGTCGGTGTTCGTGTCCTGCCACGGCGACATGGCGATCACCGACTACATGTGCGCCACCCTGGCCAGCGAACCGCGCACGATCTCGCCGACCCGCTTCCACAATTCGGTGCACAACGCCGCCGCCGGCTACTGGACCATCGGCGCCGGCGCGATGCAGCCGGCGACCGCGCTGAGCGCGCTCGACGCCAGCTTCGCCCAGGGCCTGATCGAAGCGCTGGCCCAGATCGCCGCCGGCGACGAGGCGGTGCTGCTGGTCGGCTACGACGGTGCCGCGACCGGCCCGCTGCAGACGATGTGGGGCAGCGACGGCCTGCTCGGTGCGGCGCTGGTGCTCGCGCGCGCGCCGGCCGATCGCCGCGCGACCGGCCCGCTGTTGCGCGCCTGGCTCGGCGACGAGCCGCCGTCGCCGCTCGAAGGCAAGCTGTCTCGCCGCGAAACCGGCAACGCCAGCGCCGCGATGCTGCCCTTGTTCGACGCCTTGGCCTCGGGCCATGATCGGCTCGCATTACCGGCCGGTGGCGGCCGAACCCTGCGGGTGGAGCTCGTCCATGACTGAAAGACCCGTTTCGCCAGGACGCGACGGCCAGACGCCAGGTAAGGCAACCGCGCACAGGACCCGTCCGCTGCGCCTGGATCGCGATAACGTCGCGGTGATCATTCCGGCGCTCAACGAGGCGCTGCGCATCCGCGGCGTGGTCGAAGGCGCGCTGGCCCAGTGCGCGCACGTGATCGTCATCGACGACGGCTCCGACGACGGCACCGCCGAACGCATCGCCGACCTGCCGGTGACCTTGCTGCGCCATGCGCAACGCCAGGGCAAGGGCGCCAGCCTGCGCGACGGCTTCGCCGAAGCCCTGCGCCGCGGTTTTCTCGCCGTGCTGACCATGGACGGCGACGGCCAGCACGCCGCCGAAGACATCCCGCGCCTGATCGACAGCGCCAACCGCCATCCCGGCCACATCGTGATCGGCGCGCGCCTGCGCAAACGCGCCTCGCAGCCGACCTATCGGCGCCTTGCGAACAACTTCGGTGACTGGGGCGTGGCCTGGGGCACCGGCTACCAGATCGCCGACAGCCAGAGCGGCCAGCGCCTGTACCCGGCCGCGGTGATCGCCCTGGGCGACGTGCCCGGCGAAGATTTCGTGTTCGAGGCGCAGATCCTGATGTCGGCGGCGCAGCAACTGGGCACGCGCTGCGTCTCGGTGCCGATCGAATCGCGCTACCAGAACGAAGACTCGCAGGAAGAATTCCGCGCCAGCCATTTCAAGCCCTTGCGCGATTTCACCCGCATCACCAGCCACATCGTCGGCCAATGCCTGCGCCGCGGCGGCATCCCCGCGGTCTATCGCAGCATCCGCGCCAACCCGCCGTTGATCGACGACCCGAGCGGCGAGTTTTCCGGCGAGGCCGCGCACAAGGCGCAGACGCATACGCGTTGATGTTGCGCTGATGCGGCAACGCCTTCGCAGGCACCGGGCGAAGCTTCGATGCCTCAGCCCCGACAATCCAGGGTAGGAGCGGCGCAAGCCGCGACCGCGTTCGGGCAGATCGCGGCGGTGGCGGGCTCACTGAGTGACCGAGCCGCGTCGCCCACCCGATGTCATCCCCGCGAAGGCGGGGATCCAGAGACCTCAAGCGTTCTCGCCCGAATGGCCCTGGATCCCCGCCTTCGCGGGGATGACGATTGCTGGCTGTCTTAGTCCCGGCTGCAGGGCGCGCTAAAGCTGACTTGCGCGATCTGAGAGATCTCGGCCGGCGCAGGTTTGTCGAGTAATCGAGCCGAGTCGTCTACCCGAACGTTATTCCCGCGAAGGCGGGGAGACGACTGGAGGCGCGGTGAGAACGCCTCGCGCCGCCCTCAGTTGCGCGGCGGATCGAGTGGCCGCGCCTGCGGGCCCGGGTCGTTCATCGGCGGCGGATTCAGCACGTAGATCGCCACGCCGCGCGCGAACTTCTGTCGAGGGCTGATGCTGACCCCCACGCCGCCACCACTGTAGTGGCGCCCGCCGAAACTGCCGCCGCCGGCACCGACGCTGACGCCGCTGCCGCCGTAACCGTCCTGGGTGCCCTGGAACAACACGCCGTTGGCGCCGAGCTTGGCCGCTTCGGCGCGCAGCTTGCCGACCACCGAATCCATCTTGTTCTGCTCGCCGTAGGTGAACGCGCCGCTGTTGCTTTCGAGCAGGGCGATCTCTTCGTAGCGGCTCGGCGGCGGCGCGAAATACACCCGCACCTGCGACACCGGTACCGGCGGGCGCGGCCGCCCGGTGATCACGTGGGAACTGGCGCAGGCCGACAGGGCGAGCGCGAACAAAGCGATGAACAGGGTGCGCGACATCGGAGGTCTCCCGTACGGCCTTCGCGGCGGATCGGCTCATGCTACGCCCGCCGGCCCTGCATCGGGTGAGCGCCCGGTGAGCGGTCGCCGGCCGGCGACGACCGGGCCGCGACGCTGCCGGGCCGTACTCGACCGCGCCGGAACGAGCCTCGCATCGGCGAGCGCGCCGCCGCCCGAACCGCCGCCCGGGTAAATCTTGTCCGCATCCGGACGCCTGTCACCCACGTTCCGCTGCGAGCGTGATCTGATGCGCGCGCGAGCCCGGGCGCCCCTCATCGGCCCAGCGATCGTCGACGGCCAGCCCCTTGCGCCAGCCGCCCTCAACATCGAGCGCCGCCCGCTTACCGACGGCGTACGGCGCCTTGGTCCGCACTCATCGATATCCCACGCGTCTCAATGGAGTGAACCATGCGTATCAGGAATGCATTGCTGCTGTCCCTGCTGGCCTGCGCGCCGGCCACCGCAGCGATCTACGCGCCGCCCCCGGCCTACTACCCGCTGTACCAGACCTACAACCCGACCATCACCGATTACTTCTACACGCTCAATTACTACGAGGCCTACGGCGCCGCCGGCTATCAGGGACCGAGCGTGTTCACCTACGTCGAGAAGACCCCGCAGCCGTCCACCGTTGCGCTCAGGCGCTACTGGAAGGGACCGCCGCAGAACGACCACATTTATCTGACCGACCAGTTCCCGGAAGAGATCAGCTACGTCCTCAACAACGGCTTCGTCTACGAAGGCATCGAGGGCTATATCTACACCCAGCAAGTGCCCGGCTCGCTGCCGGTGCATCGGCTCAACTACAACTACGGCAACGGCGATCTGATGCACAAATACGTGACCAGCGAGGCCGAACGCCAGGCGCTGGTGCAGCAGGGCTGGGGCTACGATCGCGTGCAGGGTTACGTCCCGTCGCAGAGCGCGCTGTTGCAACCCAACGGCACCGTTCTCAGCGGCTATCCCGCCCTGCCAGGCGGCGCCGTCGTGGCGCGGCGCTGCGATCCGGTCAGCACACCGAACTTCTGTTCCAACCCGCAGCATCCGGGCCGCGAACCGCACTACCGCAACAACTTCTATGGTTATCGCGGCGTATCCAGCACGGTCAAGCCGGCCGGCAGCAACGTGCAGAAAATCCAGTTCGACGTGTGGTCGCCGGACTTCTTCATCGGCTCCGACGAGCACATCGTCATCGGCGTGCACGGCGGGCTCACCGTCGGCACCGATCAGATCACTCTCGAAGGTCTCGGCATCACCCTGGGGCAGTCGCAGATGTGCGGCGACGGCGTGTCGCAGGTCGAAGGCTTCTGGCTCGCGCCGGGCACGCCCGCGGGCTACGGCGGTTTCCTGGCGTCGACCTGTCCGGCCCGCACGGCCGATCCGAACGGCAAATACTTCGCGCCGATCCCGATGGAGAACCATCATCCGTATCGCGTGGTGATCAAGGTCTCCGACGCGGGCACGATCCAGTACTCGGTGCTCGACGGCTACACCCTGGCCTCGATCCAGGGCCAGACCTTCAACGCCGTCAACCAGTATCCCGGCGGCATCGGCGGCTTTCCGAACAAGACCGGTTACTACATCGCACCGTCGACCACCTCCAACCGCGACTACACCTTGTACCTCAGCAACCTCAGCGTGAGCTGGCAGAACGGGTTCTGATCGCAGCGTTTCGATCGCAATCCGGGTTCGGATCGCAAGCGGTCCGAACCACCGGCACGCTTCAGCCCATGCCGCCATTAATCCCGATCACCTGGCCGTTGATGTAGCCGGCCGCATCCGAACACAGGAACGCGACCAACGCGGCGACTTCATCGGCGCGGCCGGCACGGCCGGCCGGGACCATCTGCTTGATCGCCTCCGCAGTGAACGTGCCGTCGGCCATGCGCCCTTCGATGACACCGGGCGCGACCACGTTGACGGTGATGCCGCGGCTGGCCATTTCGCGCGCCAGCGATTTGGAGGCGCCGTGCAGCGCCGCCTTGGCCGCGGCGTAGTTGGTCTGGCCGCGGTTGCCGAGCACCGCCGCCACCGAAGACACGTTGACGATGCGCCCCCAGCGCGTGCGCGCCATCGGCAATAACAGCGGTTGGGTGACGTGGAAGAAGCCGTGCAGCGACACGTCGATCACCCGCTTCCACTGCGCCAGGCTCATGCCGGCCATCGGCGCGTCGTCGTGGATGCCGGCGTTGTTGATCACGCCCTGGATCGGCCCGGCTTCGAGCAGGCCTTCCAGCGCGGTGCGCGCCGCCTGGTCGTCGGCGACGTCGAAGGCGATCGCCGAGGCCTGGCCGCCGGCCTCCTCGATCTGCGCGACCACTGCCTGGGCGCGTTCGAGGTTGTGGTTGGCGTGCACGATCACCTGCCAACCGGCCGCCGCCAGTGCGAGACAGATCGCCTGGCCGAGGTCGCCGCTGCCGCCGGTGACGAGGGCGCGGCGCGGCGAAGGGTGCGAGATGGACATGCGGACGACTCCGAGCGGCAAAGCCCGATTGTCCCCGCCCCGCCGCCGTGGCGAAAGCCACGCGGCGGAGCGGGGAGTCGCCGCTCCTGGCCAGCCGGTCTGTGGCACGGCTTCCGGCTCAGGTCGAAACGCGGAAACCGTCCGGGTACGGCGGGTCGCCCTCGCGGCCGTGCAGGTTGTCGATCTGCACCAGGCTGTGCTCGATCGCCTGCCCCTGCCCGTCGCAACGCAGGCGTTGCTCGCCGCGCCAGACCGCCCAGGCGCGCTCGTCGCCGTCCTCGTCCTCGCCGTCGACGGCAACCACCCACCATTCCAGGGTGCGCTGCGCATCCGGCGCCAACCGCATCGTCGCTAGCGCGTCGAAATCGAGTTCGATCCGGCCTTCGTCGGTAGCGGTGCCGAGCCATTGCGCGAAGATCGCCGAACGCCCGCCGGCGATGCGGAACATATCGACCCAGGTATCGGCCGGCATGTCTTCGTCGTAGGGCCGGTCGCAACGTTCGAGCCAGTGCAGGCGCGCGCCTTCGCGGCGGCCGAGAGCGATGCGCAGGCGCAAGCGATGGCCGATGCGGCCCTCGTCGATGGCGCGATGCGGGCCAAGGTCCTCGAAATGGAACTGCAGCGACATGCGCGACGCTCCCGGGCGCGATGCGGCACGGCCGCCGCATCTGCACTAGGAAACGCCGGCGCCGGCAGGGTGTGAATGCAGACGGCGCGATGCGCCGCAGCGCAGATTCGGTAGCGCGGACTCAGTGGAGCGGATTCAATGGCGCGGACTCAGTCCGGCCGCGCCATCACCGCGGCACGCCCCTGCGCGATCGGCACGCCGGCGTGGTGCAGCTCGAACTCGTACTGCCAGCTCTGGCCGGTGTCGATCAGCTTGTGCGCGCGGCCTTCGATCGCGCCGGGCAGGTCGTCGAAACGCGCCAGGTGCAACTGCACGCCGCGCAGCGCCACCAGCACGCCGGGCTTGGCCACGCCGCCGTCACGGCGCGCGAGCAAACCGCCGTGCACGGCCATGGTCTGTGCGCCGTATTCGCACAGATGCACAGCGTGCAGGCGCCCGTCGCGACGCAGCGGATGGGCGGGGTCGCGATGCCCGTTCGTGCGCAGCACGATGCGCTCCTCGTCCCATTCGACGACTTCTTGCCACAGGCACATCAGGCCCTGGTGCGGGATCAGCGCGGCGATGGCCTCACGCGTGCGCATCGCCGGCCTCCATCGCCGCCGGTTCGCGCACGATCAACAAGGCCAGCACGAAGTTGAAAACGACGCCGAGCGCGACCGTGCTGCCGATCGCGCGCAACACCGGAATCGACGACAGGCCCAGCAACGCGAACACCAGCAGCGTGGTCAGGCTGCACACGATCACCGCGTGCAGGGTGCGCAGCTGTTCGGCGCGGTCGTCGCCGGCATGATCGAAGAACAGCGCGTAATCCAGGCCCAGGCCGGCGGCGAGGATCAGCGAGACCAGATGGAACAGGTTGAGTTCGATGCCCAGGCCGCGCAGCACCGCCAGGATCAGCAGGCTGCTCAAGGCCATCGGCGCCAACACGCGCAGCACCCGCCGCGGCGAGCGCAGGGCCACCCATACCGCCGCCGCGAGCAGCACGCCGGCCAGGCCCAAGGCCATCAGCACGCGGCCGCGGTAGTCGGCGACCAGCGATTCGGAAGCCTGCTTGAGATCGAGCAACTGGCCGCCGTGACGGCGCACCACGCTCGCGACTGCGGCCGGATCGTTGAGCCCGGTCAGCGACACCAGCGCGGTAGCATGGTCGCCGCGTTGCAGCAGCAGGCCCTCGACGCTGACCGCGAGCGGCGTGCCGGCGAGGTCGCGCGGGGTCAGCGGCGGCGCTTGCCGTGCGCGTTCGACGTCGGCGAGGAAATCGGCGAAGGCATCGCTGCGGAACGGCGTCGCCGCGACGGCGGTGTCGAGCGCCGTGCGCAGGCTCGCCGCATCGGGCAGGCGCTGCTGACGTTCGCGCTGGGTCTTCGCGCTCGGCAGATACCGCGCGGCGAGGTCGTAGCCGGCGATCGCGCCGCGCCGGCGCAGCGCCGGCAGCTCGGTCAACAAGGCTTCCGAGGACTGCAAAGCGGCCTCGGCATCGCGGCCCTCGATGGCGATGACGTAGCGCACGTCGGGCGCGCCGAGTTCGTCGCGCAACTGCGCGTCGCGGGCGAGCGCGGCCGGCGGCACCGGGGTCAGCTTGGCCAGGTCGTTCTGCCAGAACGCGCCCGGCACGAACAGGATCACCGCCAGCGCCAGCGCGGCGATCAGCGACACGCCGGCCACGCCGAGGCGCGGCCAGCGCGCCAGCCGCGTCCACAGCCGCGCCAGCGCCGGCGAGCCGGCGGCGTCGCGCGGCGCCGGATCGATCAGCGCCGGCAGCACGAAACGCGTGGCGAGCGCCGCGGTGGCGAGGCCGACGATGGTGAACACCGCGAGTTGCTGCAGGCCGTCGACGCCGGAGACGAAGAAGGTCAGGTAGGCGATGCAGGTCGAGGTCACGCCGGTGCCGAGCGTCGGCCACAGGCTGCGCGCGCTCGCCCACGGCGACAGGCCGGGGCGTTGATGACTGAACAAATGGATCGGATAGTCCTGGACCACGCCGATCAAAGTGAAACCGAAGGCGACGGTGATGCCGTGCACGCCGTCGAAGAGTGCGGCGACTGCACCGAGCCCGGCCAGGCCCGCGGTCGCCAGCGGCAGGCCGCCGAGCAGCGGCGCCTTCCAACTGCGGTAGGCCAGCCACAGCAACAGTACGAACACCAGGCTGTCGATGGTGCCGATCAGGCTCGCTTCGCGTTGGGTGCGGCCACCGATTTCGACCGAGAACGCACCCGGGCCGCTGATCGTCAGCCGCGCCGGGCTGGCGCCGCGCGCTTGCGCGAACGCGGCCTGGATCGCATCGAGCGCGCCTTGCTGGCCGGTCGGGTCGAAGCCGGCCGCGCGCGTCTCGATCGCCAGCAAGGCCTGCTTGCCGGCGCGGTCGAACCACACGCCGTGCTCGGTCTGCGGCGCCTGCGCCGGCTGCCAGGCCTCGGCCAGGCGCAGCATCTCCAGGGTGGGATCGCTCGGCAGCAGCGGCTCGATCAGCTCGCCGGCCGGCGAGCCGAGGTCCTGCACGCGGCTGTCGAGTTGCTCGCGCAAATAGGCGCTGTCGAGCGGCTGTTCGTCGAAGCTCGGCGTCAGCAGATAGCGGTACGGACGCAGGCGTTCCGGCACCGCCTCCAGCCCCTGCCCGGCGCCGTTGGCGACCAGCTTGAACTGCGGCTGCGCCGTCAGGCGTTCGTGCATCGCCGCCGATTGCGCGGCGAGAGTGGCCGGCTCATCGCCTTCGATCGCCAACAACAACAGACGCGAGCCCGGGCCTTCGCCGAGTTCGTCGATCAGCAGTTTCTGCGCCGGCGTCTGCGCGCTCGGCATGAAGCGGCGCAGATCGCCGCTGAGCTGCAGGCGGCTGCCGATCGCCCAGCCGGCGACCGCGAGCAGGGCCAGCCACAGCAGGGCGAGGGCGAGACGGCGCGCGGGCGTCATCAACGCGCCGCGCCGTGGCCGCGGCACAGCGCCGCCAACTGGCTCGCGTCGGCGACGCCGGCGGCGGCGCGCGCGGCGCTGGCCAACAAGGTGCGCTGTTGCTCGTTGCCGCGCGCCGGCCGGGTCTCGATGCAACGCAGCTCATCGTCGCGGCCGAGCAGGACGATCTCGCGCACGCGTGCGGCCAGACTGGCGTCCTTGGGGACCAGGCTGATCGTCCACTGCCGGCGCGTGCCCTCGGCGACCAGCCGGTAATGCTGTTCGAGCAAGGCGCGGTCGCCGCCGAGCAAGGCGCCGAAGCTGGCCTGCAAGGCGACCAGCTCGGGGGCGCGCGCCAGCGAGAAACGCTTGGGCGGCTTGCCGGGGCGGACGATGGCGACCTCGCCCTGACCGGGCTTGGCGCCGGTGCGGATGGTGGTGGTCTCGGCGTAGGGCGCGCGCACCTCGCGCACCAGGGTGGTCGCGTCGGGACGACGGTACTCGCCGGACAGGCGCAACGGCGCCTTGAGCAGGGCCGAGCCGCGCACTTCGACGAAGTCGGTGCGGGCCGGGACCGGCTGCGCCAGGCGCGGCAGGATCCAGTCGGGATCGGCCGCGACCGCGGCTTCGGCGGCCGATGCCCCGGCCGGCACGCCCTGGGCGGCGGCCTCAGTAACCGGAGCGGCGCGCAGCGACCCGGCGCCGAGCATCAGCGCCAGGGTCCACGTGCAAGGCTTGATCAGCGTCATCGGCATGCCAGAAATCGTAGAAGTTGAACCAGTTGTAGGGGGCGCTGCGGGCTTGGGCCTGCAGGCGCTCGGCGTAACGCTGGACCAGTGCGGCAAGGATCGCCGGGCGGTTATGCCGCTCGATCGCCACACCCTCGCTGAACGTCTCGAACACCAGGTCGTAGCGCGCCCCCCCACGGTACAGGCCGAAGGCCAGCACCACCGGCACTTTCAGTGCCGCCGCGATCAGCCACGGCGCGCTCGGGAACTCGGCCGGCGCGCCGAGGAAGGAGGCGGTGGTATGCGGCTCGTGCGGCGCGGCGCGGTCGACCAGCAAGGCGACGATCGCGCCTTCGTCGGTGGCCTGCTTGATCGCGAACACGATCGAGGGGCCGTCCTGGCCGGCATCGATGACGGTGCGCGCGATCTGCGGATCCAGCGCGTCGAGCATCTCGGTCAGGGCCGGGTTGTGGCCGCGGTCGAACACCACCCGCAGCTTCAGGCCGGGCCGACTGCGCGACAGCACCCGCAAGGCCTCGAAGCTGCCCAGGTGCGAACCGAACAGCAACAGGCCTTGGCCGCGGTCGAGATAGGGTTCGAGCTTGTCCAGGCCGTCTACGCGCACGTCGAACGGCGCCATGCGCCCGCTGAGCATGTACAGGCGGTCGAGGATGGTCGCGGCGAAGGTGTGGATGTGGCGGGCGATGTCGAGCAAGCGCGGCGGACGGTCGAGCACCCGCGCCAGATAGTCGCGCGAGGCGCGCCGCTCCGGGCCGCGCACGATCAGGAAGTAGGCGACGATCGGATACAGGGTCAGGCGCGCGATCGAGCGCCCGCCGCGACGGGCGATGAAGCCGATCAGGCGGAAGGCGAGGCGGCCGCCGCCTTCGGGGCGTTGCTTCCAGTGCTCGCCGCTCATGCCGAAGCCTCGGCGATGGGCAGATCGGCGACGACTTCGCCGCTGGCGAGCAGGTCGTCGCCGCGGCGCACGCGAAAGCGCCAACGCGACGCGCCCAGCGCGTCCAGTTCGACCTGCGCCGATTGCTCCGGCAACAAGGGCTGCAAGAACTTCACTTGCGGCAGACGCAATCCGCTCAGCGGCCCGTGCGCGGCTTCGACCGCGGCGATCACCTGCTCCAGCAGGACCACGCCGGGCACCAGCGGGCGCCCCGGGAAATGGCCGGGCAAGCAGGGATGATCGGACGGGATCGAGAACGGCATACGGGCGGGCGGCGGGGTCGGCGGCTGCGGCAAGGGTCACAGGATAAAGCACGCGCATTCAGCGGGGCGTCGAAATGCGACGGCGGCCCTTGAATTACTGGAATTCGCAGTGTGCGACGGTGCCCAAACGCAGCGCCTGCGCGGTATCGGCCAACGGCTCCGTTCAGGAGAACAGCTCGCGCCAGAAGCCCGGGCCGAGCTTGGCCATGCGGTGCATGAAGTCGAAGAAGCCGCTCTCCGGGCGCACCGGGAAACGGCGCTGCCGCACCAGGTATTCGCCGGCGAACATGCCGCCGACGATGCCGTAGTTGATCAGGTTGGCGAACCAGGACCATTGCTCCTGGCTGATCGCGACCGGCGGCACCTGTCCCAGGCGCGCCAGCACGCCGTCGGGCACGGCGATCATCGCCAGGGCGCCGTTGACCAGCGCCAGCACCGTCAGCACCACCGCCCACAGCGCGGTCAGGCGGCGGGTATAGCGATACAGCTCGGGCGACAAGGCCGACACCGGGCCTTCGTGCAGGGCCGCGACGATGCGCGTGATCAGGGCCTCGCGCGGCGCGCGCAGGCTGCGTCCGAACCACCACGCCAGCCAGCCGTTGAACAGCATCGGCGGCGCCAGCAACAACATCTGCGCGTAGGGGGTGAAGGCCGACGCGGCCAGGGCCGCGAGCAGGACCACGGTCGCCGCCCAGGCACGCCAACGCAGGCCCAGCAGGCCGTCGATGGTCACGAACACGACCAGATCGGCCAGGGCCAGCGCCGCCAACGCGCCGCCGCCGTCGTGGCTGGCCCAATGCGCCAGCACCGGGTAGGCGATCGCCAGCAACAGGCGCGCGAGGGCGCTGGACGAAGGAGGGTTCACGTCGGCTCCGGGAACGGGCGCATGCACTGGCGGTTCGACACCGCGCCGGCCGGCGGCGTTCAGGCGGCCCGCTGCTGCTCGATATGCGCCGACAGCGCACGCAGCGAAGCGAAGATGCGGCGGTTCTCGTCGCTGTCGGAGCGCAGTTGGAAGCCGTAGCGCTTGGTGATCGCCAGGGCGAGTTCCAGTGCGTCGATCGAATCCAGGCCGAGGCCTTCGTTGAACAGCGCCGCTTCCGGATCGATCTGCTCCGGTGCCACGTCTTCCAGGTTCAGGCTCTCGACCAGCAGCTGCGCCAGTTCGCGTTCGGCGGGGCTTTGTTCAGACATCGGGCGATCCGGTCACGGTGGGACAAGGGGCGCAACGATCCGCCATCGGCGCCGCAGGCGCAACCGCCGGGTGCGGCGAGCCCGCTGTTCGGCCCCACCCGGCAGCCGCTTCGGCCTGCGGCGGACCTGCGTTATCAGGCACTTGAGGCGTTGTGCGGAAGCGGCGCGACGACGCCGGCGCCCCGCCGCCGCTGCGCAGCGGGCCGAGGCGGCAGGCTATCATTTGCGCATGAATCCGCCCGACTCCGCGCCCGACGCGGCCGCACCGACGGCCACCGCTGCTTCCAGCACGGCCAGCCCCTCCCACGCCGCACAGACCATCGACACCGATGTCCTGGTGATCGGCGGCGGCCCGGCCGGCACCACCGCGGCGACCCTGCTCGCCCGCAAGGGCTGGAAGGTGTTGCTGCTGGAAAAAGGCAGCCACCCGCGCTTCCACATCGGCGAGTCGCTGCTGCCGATGAACCTGGCCATCCTCGAACGCCTCGGCGTGCTCGAACAGGTGCGCGCGATCGGCATCCACAAGCCCGGCGCCGAGTTCCCGATCGACGCCGAGCGCTACAACACCTTCCGCTTCGAGCGCGCGCTCAACCCGGTCTACGGCTACGCCTTCCAGGTCAAGCGCGAGGAATTCGACGAACTGCTGTTCCGCCACGCCCAGGCCAACGGCGTCGACGCCCGCGAACGGGTCAAGGTCGAGAAGATCGAGTTCGGCGCCGACGGCCGCCCGGCGATGGTTCACGCCCGCGGCGACGACGGCCGCGAGCTGCGGGTGCGCCCGCGCTACCTCGTCGACGGCAGCGGCCGCGACACCTTCCTCGGCGGCCAGCTCAAACTCAAGCAGAAGAATCAGCTGCACCAGTCGGCGGCGATCTTCAGCCACTTCACCGGCGTGCAGCGCCGCGACGGCGAGGACGCCGGCAACATCACCGTGCAGCGTTTCGCCCACGGCTGGATGTGGCTGATCCCGCTGCAGCGCGACGTCATGAGCGTCGGCGCGGTGTGTTTCCCCGAATACCTCAAGCAACGCCGCGGCGACAGCGAAGGCTTCCTGATGCAGACGCTGGAGTCCGAGCCGTCGGTATGGCGGCGCATGCAGGGCGCACAGCGCTGCGGCGACGTCCATGTGACCGGCAACTATTCCTACACCTGCTCGCGCATGACCGGCCCGGGCTGGGTCATGGTCGGCGACGCCTACGCCTTCGTCGATCCGGTGTTCTCCTCCGGCGTCTACCTCGGCATGAACAGCGGCGAACAAGCCGCCTCGGTGGTCGACGGCGCCCTGCGCGAGCCGGCGCGCGAGACCGAACTGCAGGCGGCGATGGTCAAACGCCTCAAGCGCGGCCTGCGTCATTTCCAATGGTTCATCTATCGCTTCACCACGCCGGTGATGCGCGAGCTGTTCAACGCCCCGCGCAACTATTGGCAGATCGAGCAAGCGGTGATCTCGATGCTGGCCGGCGACGTGTTCGACAACCGCGAGGTGCTGCGCCGCCTGCGCGTGTTCCGCTTCGTCTATGCGATGACGGCGCTGCGCATGGCGCCGCAGGCGCTGCGCGGCTGGTGGCGGCGCAAGCGCCAGGTCGGCGTCGATTTCCGCGGCGACACCCTGCAACGGGGCAATCCGTGAGCGCGGCCGAAGCCATGTTGGCGATGCCGCCGCAACTGCAGGTCGACTACGTCGCGGCCACGCCGGCCGAGTTACTCGCCCAGGACGACACCCTGGCGGTATTCGGCTTCGGCGCGCAGGCGCCGCAGCACGACGACCCGCGTTATCTGCGCGTGGCCCTGGAACCGTTCGGCGACCGGCGCCTGGAGCGCTGGCGCGGCCGCGGCCCGGTGATCAAGGGCCGCGACGGCGACCTGGCCTGGTCGGAAGACGGCGCGCTGCAGTTCGGCGTGATCGAATTCGACGAGCCCGAACCGCTGCCGGGCGAAGCCACCAACGGCGAGATCGCGCGCGCCGCCGAATACCTGTACCGCAAGTTGCTCGCCTTCACGCAAGCGCGCGGCTATCCGCATTTGTTGCGGATCTGGAACTACCTCGACGGCATCACCCTCGGCCACGGCGACGAAGAGCGCTACCGCGTGTTCTGCGTCGGCCGCGCCAAGGGCCTGGGCGATTTCGACATCGCGCGCCTGCCGGCGGCGACCGCGATCGGCCGCGTCGACGGCGCGCGCCGCTTGCAGGTGTATTGGCTGGCCTCGCGCACGCCCGGCACGCCGCTGGAAAACCCGCGCCAGGTCAGCGCCTATCGCTACCCGCGCCAGTACGGCCCGCAGCCGCCGAGCTTCGCCCGCGCCATGCTGCCGCCGCAGCCGGCGGCGATGCCGCTGCTGTTGTCGGGCACCGCGGCGGTGGTCGGGCACGAGTCCAAGCATGCCGATTCGGTGCTGGCCCAGCTCGAGGAAACCCTGGCCAACTTCGACAGCCTGCTCGGCGTCGCCCGCCAGCGCCAGCCGCAGCTGTCGAGCGCGTTCGGCGGCGGCTCCTGCCTGAAGGTGTACGTGCGCGACGTCGAGGAGATCGACAACGTCGCCGCCGCGCTCGACCGCCGCTTCGGCGATCGGGTGCCGCGCATCCTGCTGCACGCGGCGATCTGCCGCTACGAACTGCGCGTGGAGATCGACGGCTCGCACGGCTGACGCGCCGCCGTGCAAGCGCCGTCGGGCTCGTTCACGGCATGGCCACCTCGATGCAGCGGCGCCTCAGGGCGCCGTTTGCGCCTGAATTCGCGCCGACGCCCATCGGTCCCGGCCACCTGTGGCACTTGAAATCGCCCCGCCAGACGCTACGTTGCGCATGTGGCCAAACGGGCCGACTGCGGAGTACGACACGATGGGATTGATCAGCCTGCTCTGGGGCATCGTCGCGCTGCTGTGGATGATCCTCGCCCTGATCCCGCTGCTGGGCTGGGGCAACTGGTTCCTGATCCCGTTCGCCGCGGTCGGCGCGATCATCGCCGCGATCGGAGTGCTGTTCACCAGCTCGGAAAAGAACGGCCGCGCCAAGACCGGCCTGCTGCTCAACGCCATCGTGATCGTGGTCGGCGTGGTCCGCCTGGGCATCGGCGGCGGCATCGTCTGAGCGCAACCGCCTGAGCGGAGGCTTCATTCGAGAGCGATCGCCTGAGCGGCGACCGCATTCGAATCCGTTCGCTGAGCCGCGACCGCGCCGCTCAGCCCGATACGGCGATGCAGCGGCGCGATCGTCGCGCCCGATCCTGCGCTATCGATGCTCCGGGCCGAAATCCGGTTCGGACGGTTCGTGAGCGCGAAGCTCGGGCTCAGGCCTGGTCGAGCGCGGTTTTCGGACGCGCGGCGAGCAAGGCCTGCGTGTGCGCGTGTTGCGGCGCGCGCAGCACCTGCGCGGTCGGCCCGGTCTCGACGATGCGGCCGGCTTCGAGCACGGCGATGCGTTCGGCCACCGCCGCCGCCGCGGCGAGGTCGTGAGTCACGAACAACAAGGCCAGGCCGCGTTCGCGCTTGAGCCGCGCGAGCAGAGCCAAAATCGCCGCGCGGTGATGCGCGTCCAGGGCCGACACCGCTTCGTCGCAGACCAACAGGTCGGGATCGGTCGCCAGTGCGCGCGCGATCGCGATGCGCTGGCGCTGGCCGCCGGAGAACTGGTGCGGATAGCGATCCAGCATGGCCTCGTCCAGCCCGACCGCCTGCATCAATGCGGCGGCATGACGGCGACGCGCGGCGGCATCGCCGCGAGCGTGGATGCGCAAGGGTTCGGCCACGATCTCGCCGATGCGCAGGCGCGGATCGAGCGAGGCGTAGGGGTCCTGGAACACCACCCCGGTGCGTGCGCGCAAGCGGCGCAAGGCGCGCGCGTCGAGACCGCCGAGATCGGTGCCGTCGATCGACACCTGGCCCTGCGCGCCGCGCAACAGGCGCAGCAACACGCGGCCGAGCGTGCTCTTGCCGCTGCCGCTCTCGCCGACCAGGGCCAGGCCCTCGCCGCGGCGCAGCTCGATGTCGACACCGTCGAGCGCGCTGTGCGCGGCGCGCGGATAGCGCATGCGCAGGCCTTCGCCGCGCAGCAACACCGGCTCCTCCGACGCACGCTCCGGTAAAGCCTCGATGCGGTCGGCGGCGAGCAGTTCGCGCGTATAGGCCTGGGTCGGCGCGGCGAACACCGCGGCGGTGTCGCCGCGTTCGACCACCGCACCGCGCTGCAGCACCAGCAATTGCTGCGCGTAGGCGCCGACCAGCGGCAAGTCGTGACTGATCAGCAACAACGCCAGGCGATCCTCGCGACGCAGGCGGTCGAGCAGGTCGAGGATGTCGCGGGCGATGCGCGCATCCAAGGCCGAGGTCGGTTCGTCGGCGATCAACACCCGCGGCTGGGTCGCCAAGGCCAAAGCGATCGCGATGCGCTGGCGCTGGCCGCCGGAAAACTGGTGCGGATAGCGCCGCAGCGCGTTCGCCGGGTCCGGCAATTGCACGCGCTCGAACAAGGCCAGCGCACGTTCGCGCGCGGCCGCCGCCGACAAGCCGCAGACCGCGCGCAGGGTTTCGTCGAGTTGCGCACCGACGCGACGCAGCGGATGCAGGGCCGCAAGCGGGTCCTGCGGCACCCAGGCCAGGCTGCGGCCGCGCAGGCGCGCGTGCGCGGCGCCGCCGAGGGCGATGCTTTCGCCGTCGACCTGCAGGCGCCCTTCGCCGCGCAGCTCCGGCGGCAGCAGGCCGAGCAGCGCAAGCGCGGTCAGGCTCTTGCCGCTGCCGCTTTCGCCGACCACGCCGAGGCATTCGCCGGCGTGCAGTTGCAGATCGAGCGGCCCGAGCAAGCCGTGCGCGCGCGTCGCCACCGTCAGCGCCTGCAAACGCAACAACGCGCTCATGCGGCCGCCGCCCCGACCTTGGCGCCGCCGTCGCGGGCATCGCCGCGCACGTCGAGCCAATCGCGCAGGCCGTCGCCGAGAAACTGGAACGCCGCCAGGGTCGCGACCAGGAACCCGGCCGGGAACAACAAGGTCCACGGTGCGCTGTCGAGCTCCTGCACGCCTTCGGCGAGCAGGCCGCCCCAACTCGACGAGGGCTCGTCGATCGACAGGCCGAGGAAGCCGAGGAAGCTTTCGACCAGGATCGCCTGCGGCAAAATCAAACCGAGATACACGAACGCCAGCGGCAACAGATTCGGCAGCACATGCCAGCGCAGGCGCTGGCCGAAACTCGCCCCGGCCGCTTGCGCGGCGAGCACGAACGGCGCCTCGCGCAGG
Organism: Lysobacter sp. 22409; assembly: GCF_052045105.1. Taxonomy (NCBI): domain Bacteria; kingdom Pseudomonadati; phylum Pseudomonadota; class Gammaproteobacteria; order Lysobacterales; family Lysobacteraceae; genus Lysobacter; species Lysobacter sp. 22409. The sequence goes on from NZ_JBQEOE010000014.1 coordinate 105,319, forward strand.
CGCGCGGCCTCGGCGCGCATCACCCGCGCCAGGTCGATCCAGACATACCCGCCGATCGCCGCGAGCAGCAGCAACAGCGAGCGCTCGAACAAGGTCAGCAACAAGATCACCACCAGCAGGAACGGCAGCGCCGAGAACACATCGAGCACCCGCAGCATCGCGCGCTCGACGCGGCCGCCGGCGAGCCCGGCGATGGCGCCGTAGCCCAGGCCGATGACCAGAGCGACCACGCTGGCGAGCAAGCCGATGCCGAGCGAGAGGCGGCCGCCGGCCAGCGTGCGCGCGAACACGTCGCGGCCGATCGCGTCGGTGCCGAACCAGTGCCCGGCCGTGCCCGGCCGCACCGACAGCGCGTCCCAGTCGGGCAGGATCGGCCCGTAGCGACCCAGCGCCGGCGCCAGCCAGCAGGCGGCGGCGAGCGCGGCGAGCACCAGCAAGCAGGTGCGGGCGAGCGGCGGAAGCGAGGCGAGAGAACGCATGGGCGCTCATCCTAACGGCTTCGTGGGCGAACGGGGCCGGCGAGAGCGGCGGTGTGCCTGTTCCTTATCGAGCTGATCCCTCTCTCCTTTGGAGACGGGATTAGGGGGATTTGCCTTTAGCTCTGTTCCCCCTCGCGGCCCCCACATAGCCCCAGGTCATAAGCAGATGAGGCAATACCTTTTCCCCTGGGCCACCGGTCGCGGCCACATTCCCTACATGGTGAATGGGAAATGCTGACGATGAAGGCCAAGTACGCACTGCGCGCGATGTGCGCGCTGGCGCGTGCCGACGGCGGCCGGCTCCGGGGCGGACGGCTGCAGGCGCGCACGATCGCCGAACACAGCCGCGCACCCGGCAAGTTCCTCGAGACCATCCTGGTCGATCTGCGCCAGGCCGGTTTCATCGACAGCCGGCGCGGCCAGAAAGGCGGCCACGCCCTGGCCCGCCCGGCCGACCAGATCATGATCGGCGACCTGATCCGCGCCATCGACGGGCCGCTCGCGCCGGTGCGTTGCGCCAGCGTCAGCGCCTACCAGCCCTGCTCCGACTGTCCCGACCCCGACGCCTGCAGTCTGCGTTCGCTGATGCGCGAGGCGCGCGACGCGATCTCCGACGTACTCGACCGGCGCAGCCTGCACGAGCTGGCCCTGGCGCCCGGTTCGAGCCTGGCCGCGCTGGCCGGAGACGGCCCGTGAGCCGGCATGTGCCGGGCGAGCGCGGCGCCGGCCGCCGGGTCCGTACGTCGGCCGAACCGCGCCGGCACGATCAGCGCCCGCACGATCAGCGCCAGCCCGAACGCGCCGCCGCGCGCCGGGCCGATGGCGACCCGGACCGGCCGGCACCGACCGTCGAACCCGAGATCAACATCGTCAACCTCAGCGACAGCGAGTACCAGTTGCTGACCGCGGTGCGCGAACTCGGCCAGGGCCAGATCGAAGTCGTCGTGCACAGCTCGCGCATCGTCCAGATCACCCGCAGCCAACGCCTGCCGGTGGCGCCGACACGGGCCCCGCGTCCGTGAGCCGCACGCGCTGTCGACGCCGCTAATCCATCTCCGCCGCCGTCGCCGCGGCCGCTCGACCTCCACCCACCCGCTATCGGCCCGATCGATGGGCCCGCCGACTGTCCAGACACCGCTGAAGGAGCACGACATGCAAACCCGGGTTCGACTTGCGAACGCAACGCCTACCGCGACCCCTTGGCTGTGGGGCGCGCTGGCGTGTGCGCTCGCCTTGCCGGCCCAGGCGCAAACCGCTCCGCCCACGGTCGAAGAGCTGGCCCAGCGTCTGCGCGAGATCGAACGACGCCTGGGCGGCGGCGAGGCCGTCGCCGGCGCCGCCGCCGACAGCGGCAACCTGAGCGATCTCGATCAACGCCTGCGGGTGATCGAACGCCGCCTGGAACTGCAAGCCGAGGAAAGCGCGGCCAAGGCCGCGAGCACGCCGACGGTGACGCTCAGCGCGAGCAAGGGGCTGGCGGTGAAATCGCCGCCGCCGGGCGACGTCGAACTGAAGTTCAAGGCGCTGGTCCAGGCCGATGGCCGCTTCTTCATCGGCGACGACACGGTGCCGCAGAACGACACGTTTCTGTTCCGCCGGATCATGCCGACCATCGAAGGCAGTTGGGGTTCGCTGGTCGGCTTCCGCCTGACCCCGGAATTCGCCGGCGACAGCGCGACCATCGCCGACGCTTACCTGGATCTGAAGTTCGACCCGCGCGCGACCGTGCGCATCGGCAAGTTCAAGAGCCCGGTCGGGCTGGAACGCCTGCAGTCCAGCGGTTCGACCGCCTTGATCGAACTCGGCCTGGCTTCGGAACTCACGCCCAACCGCGACCTCGGCGTGCAGTTGCAAGGCGAGTTCGCGCAGTCGACGGTGTCGTACGCGCTCGGCGTCTACAACGGCGCGGTCGACGGCCGCGACAGCCCGACGGTGAACCCCGACAACGACTTCGAGCTCGCCGGACGCCTGTTCTTCGAGCCGTGGAAGAACGACAGCAACGCACTCTCCGGCCTGGGCTTCGGCCTCGCCGGCAGCCGCGGCGACAAGCAGGGCAGCGGCAACAACTTCCTGCCGCGCTACCGCACCCCGGGGCAGACGCAGTTCTTCAACTACCGCGGCACCGCGCTGGCCGACGGCGCGCACACGCGTTGGTCGCCGCAGGCCTGGTACTACCGCAACGCCTTCAGCGTGCTCGGCGAATACGTGAGCTCCAGCCAGGAAGTGCGCATCGGCGCGGTCGCCGACGAACTCGACCATCGCGCCTGGCAAGTCACCACCGGCTACGTGCTGACCGGCGAGGACGCCGGCTACAAGGGCGTGACCCGGCCTAACCATCCGTTTACGGTCGGTGGTGCAGGCTGGGGCGCGTTCGAACTGGTCGCACGCTACGGGCGCCTGGAGATCGACGACGCCGCTTTCCCGCGCTTCGCCGATCGCAACGCCGTCGCCGCCGCGGCGCGTTCGTGGGGCCTGGGTTTGAACTGGTACCTGACCGGCAATCTCAAGCTCATCGCCAACTACACCCAGACCGAATTCGATGGCGGTGCCGCTGCGGGCCGCGACCGCGAAGACGAAAAAGCCTTCTTCACCCGTGCCCAGCTCGCGTTCTGACGCCGGCGATCGCAAGACCCCGGTTTCGAATTCCCATATCCCGTTCGCCCCCAGTTCGCCCCACGCACAGGACTTACCGATGAAAACCACCCTCCGCCTGATGTTGCTCGGCCTGGCCCTCTCCGCCGCCTGCGCGTCGGCCAAAGACGTCGAATTGCTCAACGTGTCCTACGATCCCACCCGCGAGTTCTACGCCGAGGTCAACCAGGTCTTCGCCGCGCAGTGGAAACAGCAGACCGGCGAGACCCTCAACCTGCGCGCCTCGCACGGCGGCTCGGGCAAGCAGGCGCGCTCGGTCGTCGATGGCCTCGAAGCCGACGTGGTGACCCTGGCGCTGGCCGGCGACATCGACACCATCGCCAACGCCAAGCAGTTGCCGGCCAATTGGCAGACGCGCCTGCCGCACCAGAGCTCGCCTTACACCTCGACCATCGTGTTCCTGGTGCGCAAGGGCAACCCGAAGCGCATCAAGGACTGGGGCGACCTGACCCAGGCCGGCCTCGGCGTGATCACCCCGAACCCGAAGACCTCCGGCGGTGCGCGCTGGAATTACCTGGCCGCCTGGGCCTGGGCCTCGACCAAATATCGCGATGGCGACAAAGTCGTCGACTACCTCACCCAGTTGTTCAAGAACGTACCCGTGCTCGACACCGGCGCGCGCGGCTCGACCACGACCTTCGTCGACCGCGGCATCGGCGACGTATTGCTGGCCTGGGAGAACGAGGCCTTGTTGACCTTGGAGCAGCCGGCCAACCGCGGCAAGTACGAAATCGTCGTGCCGAGCCTGAGCATCAAGGCCGAACCGCCGGTGGCCTGGGTCGACAAGAACGTCGACAAGCACGGCACCCGCAAGCAGGCCGAGGCCTATCTGCGCTTCCTGTACACCCCCGAAGGCCAACGCCTCGCCGCCAAGCACGGCTACCGCCCGGCCGAGCCCGACAAGGTGTCGGCCGCCGACCTCGCCAAGTTCCCGGCGGTGAAGCAGGTCACCATCGACAGCGCGTTCGGCGGTTGGAAGAAAGCCCAGGCCGCGCATTTCTCCGACGGCGGCTTCTTCGACAAGATCTATCTGCCGAAGTAACCCGTACCGACGGGACATGGCTTGCCTTCGCAAAGGGCAAGCGGCCGGCCTCGCGCATCGCGACGCCGACACGAGCCGCGACACCGAACGGTGCCGCGGCTCTTTCATTTGTGCGACCCATGAACGCACTGGACCGACTGCGCGGCAGCCCGTCGGCTGACGTCGCGCCTGCATCCGAGACTGGGGCGGTGCGCGCATCGTTCGCGTGTCCGCGATCACGAGAGCAGCGATCGCGTGCGAATGCGAGACCGGCCCTGGCCGCGCGAGGCCGGCTCTGAAGCAGCGTTTCTGCGATTGCCGACGCGATGCGCCGGGCACTTCCGTGTCGGACTCGAAGCATGGAGTCCCGCGGCCATCACAGTTATCCGTTTACGCGCGGATAGGGACATGGACGCGTCAACGACGCGTTGCATACTCGCGCCGCATCGCAACGAGCCTGTGCGGCCGGTCGCGTTATGGCAAGCCGCTCCGTCATCGTTTCGTTATCCACGCTGCGCATGCGACGAGCAGGGGCGTCCGCATCGCGGCTTGCGATACCTGCCGCGGCTCGGTGCTCGCCGCTCCGATCGCGGCACGCGACTTCATCGCTCGCCTATCGCCGCATCGGCCGCCCTGCGCATGCCGAGCGCTGCGCGGGCTCTCATCCTGGAACCGCTCCATGCGCAACGCCCAGATTGAAGACCTGCTGCCGCTGTCGCCGTTGCAGCACGGCTTCCTGTTCCACGCCCTCTACGACCACGAGGTGCAGGACAGCTATGTCGTGCAGATGGTGTTCGCGCTCGATGGAGTGCTCGATGCGGCAGCGTTGCAAGCGGCGGCGCAAGCGCTGTTGCGGCGCCATGCCAGCCTGCGCGCGGCCTTCGTGCACCACAAGATCAAGGAGCCGGTGCAGGTCATCCAGCGCGAGGTCGAGCTGCCGTGGCGCGAGATCGATATCAGTGGTTTGCCTGCGGATGAGCGTGCCGATGCGCTGGCCCAGACGATCGCCGACGACCAACAGCAACGCTTCGAACTGACCCGTGCCCCGCTGCTGCGCTTCGTGCTGGTGCGCGAGTCGGCAACGCGGCATTACCTGGTGTTCACCAGCCATCACATCCTGCTCGACGGCTGGTCTTCGCCGATCCTGCTGCAAGAGTTGTTCGCGCTGTACCGCAACGGCGCCGACGCGCAGGCGCTGCCGCGGGTCACGCCCTACCGCGACTACATGCGTTGGCTGACCTCGCGCGATGCGGCCGCGGCGCGCAGCGCCTGGCGCGACGCCTTCGCCGGCTTCGAGGAACCGAGCCGGATCGCAGCGGCCACGACCGCAGCGGCGGTGCCCGACACCTTGCGTATCGACCTGCCCGATGCGCTGGTGCAATCGCTGACCCGGCTTACGCGCGGCCTCGGCGTGACCCTCAACACCATCGTGCAGGCGGCGTGGGGGCTGTTGCTCGGCCGCCTGACTCATCGCCGCGACGTCGCCTTCGGCACCACGGTTTCGGGCCGCCCGCCGGAGCTGGCCGGCGTCGAGCAGATGGTCGGTTTGTTCATCAACACTTTGCCACTGCGCTTGCAATGGCGGCCGGACGAATCGGTGCGCGACCTGCTACTGCGTCTGCAGACCGAGCAATCGGCGCTGCTCGATCACCAGCACCTTGGCCTGACTGAGATTCAGCGCCTGGCCGGTCACGGCGAACTGTTCGACACCCTGGTGGTGTTCGAGAACTTCCCGGTCGGCGACGGCGACGAGGCCGCGCCCGATGCGCTGCGCATCGCCCTGCACAGCCACCACGGCGGCGACACCTCGCACTACCCGGTCGGCCTGGCGCTGATTCCCGGCCACCCGTATCAACTCAAGCTGAGCTACCGGCCGGATCTGTTCACGCGTGACGAGGTGCTGCGCCTGGGCGGCCGTTATCAGCGTCTGCTGGAGGCCTTCGTCGCCGATGCCGGGCAACCGGTCGGCCGCATCGAACTGCTCGATGCCGCCGAAACCGCGCAGGTGCTGCGCGACTGGAATGCGACCGAACACGCGGTGCCAGCACAAACCCTGGCCGAGTTGTTGAGCGCGCAAGCGGCGCGCACACCCGATGCGGTCGCCGTCGTGTTCGAAGGGCAGACGCTGAGCTACGCCGAACTCGACGCGCGCGCCAACCGCCTCGCCCATCGCCTGATCGCCGACGGCATCGGCCCGGAGGATCTGGTCGGCGTGGCCTTGCCGCGTTCGTTGGAACTGGTCGTCGCCCTGTGCGCGGTGCTCAGGAGCGGCGCGGCCTACCTTCCGCTCGACACCGATTACCCGAGCGACCGCCTCGCCCACATGATCGCCGACGCGGCACCGGTGCGGATCCTGACGCGTGGCGACGTCGTCGAACGGCTGCCCGCGCGTGAGGGTTTGTGGCTGCTCGACGATGCAGGGCTTGTTGCGGAATTGAGCGACTGTGCCGACGCCGCACCCACCGACACTGATCGCACGCGTCCGCTGCAGCTCGATCACCCGGCCTACGTGATCTACACCTCCGGCTCGACCGGCACGCCGAAAGGCGCGGTGATTCCGCACCGCGGCATCGTCAACCGTCTGGCCTGGATGCAGGGCGAGTACGGCCTGCAGGCCGACGACGCGGTGCTGCACAAGACCCCGACCAGCTTCGACGTGTCGGTGTGGGAGCTGTTCTGGCCGCTGCTGCACGGCGCCCGCCTGGTGGTCGCGCGCCCCGACGGCCATCGCGACCCGGCCTATCTGGCGTCGCTGATCCAGCGCGAACAGGTCACCACCGTGCACTTCGTCGCCTCGATGCTGGAGATGTTCGTGCAGGAGCCGGGCGCGGCCGCCTGCACCAGCCTGCGCCGCATCGTCTGCGGCGGCGAAGCGCTGTCGGCCGATCTGCATCGCCGCGTCGCCGCGCACATCGGCCGGCCGCTGCATCACTCCTACGGCCCGACCGAAGTCTCGATCGGCGTCACCGCCTGGCCCTGCCGCGAGATCGAAGACGGGCCGATTCCGATCGGCGGGCCGATCTGGAACACGCGCTTGTACGTGCTCGACAACGCGCTGCGGCCGGTGCCGGCCGGGGTCACCGGCGAGCTGTATATCGCCGGCCCCGGGCTGGCGCACGGTTACCTGCGCCGCGCCGCGCTCAGCGCCGAGCGTTTCGTCGCCGATCCCTTCGTTGCCGGCGAACGCATGTACCGCTCCGGCGACTTGGCCAGTTGGCGCGAGGACGGGGTCATCGTTCACCGCGGTCGCGTCGATCACCAGGTCAAGCTGCGCGGCTTCCGCATCGAACTCGGCGAGATCGAAGCCGAGCTCGCCCGCGCCGGCTACCCGCGCAACAGCGCGATCGTGCGCGAGGACCGGCCGGGGCAGAAGCAGATCGTCGCCTATGTGGTCGCCGATACCACGAAACAGAACGAGATCGACCGCGACGCGCTGCGCGAGACCCTGGCCGCGCGCCTGCCCGAGTACATGGTCCCGGCCGCGATCGTCGTCCTCGACGCCTTGCCGCAGTTGCCCAACGGCAAGCTCGACCGCAAAGCGCTGCCGGCGCCGGACTTCGTCCCGGCCAGCCTGCGCGCCCCGCGCACTCCGCGCGAACAAACCCTGTGCGCGCTGTTCGCCGAAGTGCTCGGCCTGTCGGACGAGCACGCCGCCCAGCTCGGCATCGACGACAGCTTCTTCGTCCTCGGCGGCCATTCGCTGCTGGCGATCCGCTTGATCAGCCGCATCCGCGCCGAACTCGACGTCGAGCTGTCGATCCGCAGCCTGTTCGAGACCCCGACCGTCGCCGGCCTGGCGACCGCACTCGATCCGAACCAGAGCCGTCGCCTGGCCCTGCGGCCGATGCCGCGGCCCGAGACTTTGCCACTGTCGTTCGCGCAACGCCGGTTGTGGTTCCTGCACCAGTTCGAAGGCCCCAGCGCGACCTACAACATGCCGCTGGCGCTGCGCCTGGACGGCGAGTTGAACGTGGACGCGCTGCGCGCCGCGCTCGCCGACCTGTGCGCGCGCCACGAAAGCCTGCGCACGGTGTTCCCCGCTGGCGAGGTGCCGAGCCAACAAGTACTCGAACGTGCGGCCCCCACTTTGGATGTCGTCGACAGCGACGAACCCACCCTGGCCGATACGCTCTCGCACGCCGCCGCATACGCCTTCGACCTGCGCCATGAGATCCCGCTGCGCGCGACCCTGGTCCGGCTCGGCCCGCAACAACACGCGCTGCTGCTCTTGCTGCATCACATCGCCGGCGACGGCGCCTCGCTGGCGCCGCTCGCGCGCGACTTGGCCGAGGCCTATGCCGCCCGTCTCGACGGCAACGCACCGATCCGCGCCCCGCTGCCGGTGCAATACGCCGACTACACCCTCTGGCAACAACACCTATTGGGCGATGACGCCGATCCCGACAGCCTGATCGCGGCCCAGATCGCTTACTGGCGCGACGCCCTGGCCGGCCTGCCCGAGCAGATCGAACTGCCGAGCGACCGCCCGCGGCCGCCGCGCGCCAGCTATCGCGGCGGCCAGTGCGGCTTCGCCCTCGACGCCGACACCCACGCACGCCTGCGCGCCATCGCCCGACGCCACCACGCGACCTTGTTCATGGTCCTGCAGGCCGCGCTGGCCGCGACCCTGACCCGGCTCGGCGCCGGCACCGACCTCGCCATCGGCACACCGGTCGCCGGCCGCCAGGACGCCACCCTGCACGAACTGGTCGGGCTGTTCCTCAACACTTTGGTATTGCGCACCGACACGAGCGGCAACCCACGCTTCAGCGAATTGCTGGCGCGGGTACGCGCGACCGACCTGGCCGCCTTCGAGCACCAGGACCTGCCATTCGAGCAACTGGTCGACACGCTGAAACCCGAGCGCTCCTTGAGCCACCACCCGCTGTTCCAGGTGCTGTTGGTGCTGCAGAACACCGAGCAGGCCGAACTGCACCTGCCCGGCCTGCGCGCCTACGCGGCCGAGTTCGCCCTCGATGTGGCCAAGTTCGACCTGAGCTTCGCCTTCTGCGAGCGCTTCGACGACGCCGGCCAGGCCGACGGCCTCGACGGTGCGCTCGAATACGCCAGCGATCTGTTCGACCCGGCCACCGCCGAGGCGATCGCGCTGCGGCTGCAGCGCATGCTGATCGCCGTCGCCGAAGACGACCGACGGCCGATCGGCGCGGTCGAGTTGCTCGACGCCGATGAGCGCCAGCGCCTGCTGCGCGACTGCAACGACACCGCACACACCGTCGAACTCGAATCGGTCGCGGCCGCGTTCGAGCGCCAGGTCGCGTCGACCCCGCACGCCATCGCCGTGGTCGGCGACGGTATCGAGTGGAGCTACGCCGAGCTCGATCGCCGCGTCGAAGCGCTCGCCCACGAGCTGCGCAGTCGCGGCGCCGGCACCGAACGCGGCGTCGCCCTGCTGCTGCAGCGGTCGCCCGACTTGGTCGTGGCCGTGCTCGCCGTGCTCAAGACCGGCGCCTATTACCTGCCGCTGCACGAGCAGCACCCCGACGAGCGCCTGGGCCAGTTACTGGCCGAGACCGAAGCCGCCGTGTTGATCGCCGATGCCGGCATCGATGCACGCAGCTTGACCCATCCCAACTTGCTGCGTCTGGACCGCTTCGATTTCGACGCGTCCACCGAATCGCGTGCACGCAAGCCGGCCATCCATCCTGAGCAACTCGCCTACGTCATGTACACCTCTGGCTCGACCGGGGTGCCGAAGGGCGTGGCCGTGCGTCAGCGCGACGTGGTCGAGTTCGCCCGCGACCGCCGCTTCGCCAGCGGCCACGAGACCGTGCTGCTGCATTCGACCCACGCTTTCGACGCCTCGACCTACGAGCTGTGGGTGCCGCTGTTGAACGG
>NZ_JBQEOE010000015.1:0-108480 GCF_052045105.1 Lysobacter sp. 22409
CCCTTTTCTTTGGTTACCTTTGACCGAAGGGAATCCAGACGGACTTTTGGGCTTAGCAAAAGAAAGTAACCCGGCCGCGTTAGCGGAAGGAAGCTCTGCACTTGCTTGAAGCTTCTAAGGAAACAAGATCAAACGATAAAAGCTTCCGCCACTAAAGCGGCGGGTAACTTTCTTTTGTCATAAGCAACAAAAGAAAGTCACCAAAGAAAAATGCTTTTGTTTTGAATCACAGGCCCGCACGAGCGGTGCCGACGCGGGGATTTTTCATACGGGACATCCCTGTCCCGATGAAAAACGGCGCGCATCCTTGCGCGCCGCCCTCCGGGTCTTCTATCGCCTTCGCTAGTGCGAAGCTGCGCACAGCAACAGCAACAGCAACAGCGACAGCGACAGCCAAGGCCGTGGCATCGAAATAGACTGTGCCGACTTGGAGCCCCGCGGTCGCGGCTCACGCCGCTCTACAGGGGCATTGGCGCTTATTGCTGCTGCGGCCGCACCCCGGGCGCATTCGGATTCGGGCAACGCGGCACGCCCGAGCCCACCACGCACTGCACGCAACAGCCCTGCGGGGTCGGCGCCGGCGGCGCCATCTGCGGGGCATACAAGGGAATCGCAGGCGCGAGCTGGGCCAGCGAGGCCTCGGGTTTGAGCTTCAGCAGCGCCGCCCAGTCCAACTTGTTCATGTCGCAGGCCGAAGCCGTGTCGGGCGAACACTCGACCTGGGTCTCGCTGCGACGCGGCAAGGGCCAGAATTCGCCGTTGCGGTTGACCGCCATGATCCGCATCGTCGCGCCCTGCTGGACGTTGCCGCCGATCAGATAGGCCTTGCCGTCGTTGTTGGGATTGACCGCGACGACGATGTCGCAATGCATGTTGAGCGCGCCGCTCGCGCCATCGAGCGCGGCGACCAGGCCTTCGTAACCGTAGACGCGACTGCCCGAACGCACCGCGCACAGCAGGTCGCCCGCCGCCGGACGCGCGGTGCTCGGGTCAAGGTATTGGAACGGGCTCTGGTCGGGCGTGCGGTAGGCATCGCGGACATAGTCGTAATGGCTGGCCGACGGCCGGAACCCAGGGACCGCGGCTTTCATCATCACGTAGGACACGAACGCCGCCGACCAGGGGTTGTCGACCAGGAAGGCGCGGCAGGCGACGGCCGGATAGCTGCCGCCGTAGGGATCGCTGCATTGGTTGGCGCCGGCGAAACCGGCCATGCGCTGCAGCAGGCCGGTGTCGCGCCAGTAACTGACGGTGCGGCGCCAAGTCTCGGTGGCGCCGTCCTCGAGCCGGCTGGTCTCGGCTTCGCTGAGGGTCGCGCTGGCCAGGCGCCCCTGCACGTCGATGAAGGGGCGAAACCACTGCAGGTTCTCGGTGCAGGCGGCCGCGGCGATGCGGGTCGCCGCATCCGGCGCCGTGGTCTGCCCACGCAACGCCGGACAGGCATCGGCGGCGACGGCGGCGCCCGCCGACAGCCACAGACAGGCGAACACGAGCGAACGGAACATCGGCACTTCTCCAAGGCGGTGCCGTGCGGCACGGCGAAACGACGGTACGGTCCGTCGAACGACGACGCCGCGTGGGGTGGCGGCATGATCGATCAATCGGCCGCCCTTGCCCAGCCTATGGATCGTCTGTGCAAGTCGTGTGATAGCGGCAGCGCTGGCGAGAAACCGACGCCGCGAGTTATCGTCGCCCGGATCGCACCGCGCGCGCGCAATCCAACGCCCGCGCTCCCTTGCCCGCCTTGGAAGGCCCCGCATCGATGGCTCGTAATCCGCGTCTGCTCCCATCCGTCACCATGCTCGCCGGCGTCGCCGCGGCCGGTTATCTCAGCGTCTGCGGCTGGCTCTACTTCAAGCAGCGCGATTTGCTGTATTTCCCGCAGAACACCCGTCTGGGCGTGGCGATGACCGACTACACGGTCAAGCACGGCAGCGTCGTCCTGCGCGGTTGGCGGCTCAATTCCGGCCAGGGCAAGGCACTGATCTATTTCGGCGGCAACGCCGAACGCATCGAGAACATGCGCGAGTCCCTGGCGCAGTGGTTTCCCGACCGCACCATTTACCTCATCTCGTACCGCGGTTTCGGCGCCAGCGACGGCCGTCCTGAGGAATCGGCGCTGTTCGCCGATGCCCTGGCAGTGTTCGACCAGGTCGCGCGCGAACACCCGGGGCAGCCGGTCGCCATCGTCGGCCGCAGCCTCGGCAGCGGCGTCGCCAGCTACGTGGCCGGCCATCGCCCGGTCGAACGGCTGGCGCTGGTGACGCCGTTCGACAGTCTGCGCGAGACCGCGCAGGCGCACTACCGCTGGCTGCCGACGCGTTGGCTGGTCAAGGACCGCTACGACTCGGTGACCCATCTGCGCAGCTATTTCGGCCCGGTCCTGGTGGTGCGCGCGACCGCCGACGACGTCATCCCGGCGCCGAACACCCAACGCCTGATCCACTCGCTGCAGACCCGGCCGCAAGGCGTCGACGTGGTGCAGCTGGAAGGCGCCGATCACCACAACATCGGCACCTACCCGGCCTACGGCGATTCGCTGCGCGAGTTCATGGACTGAGGACGCGGCCATGCAGCGACGCGCCATTCACCCGACCGCGGTCTCGTACGCGCAGGCGCACGAGATCGGCGACGTCAAGCGGATGCTGTTCGTCAGCGGCCAGATTCCGCAAAGCGACGACGGCGCGCTCGCCGACGATTTCGACGGCCAATGCCGCCAGGCCTGGGCCAATGTCGCGCGCCAATTGGCGGCCGCCGGCATGGATTACAGCCATCTGGTCAAGGTCACGACCTTTCTGACCGATCGCCGCCATCGCCAACGCAACTACGAGATTCGTCACGAGCTGCTCGGCGAACATTCGCCGGCGCTGACCGTGATCATCACCGACCTGTACGAAGAAGGCTGGCTGGTCGAGATCGAGGCGATCGCAGCCGACTGAGCCTTACGGCATCCGGCACAGATCGCCGAAGGCCCGTACCAGCGCGGTGCGGTGCAAGGCATCCAGGCGATGACGCCGCGCCGCCAGCCGTTGCGCACGCTCGGCGTGCACCACACAGCCCTCGCCTTGCGCTTCGCGCACGGCCGGTGCGAGCGTATCCAACAGTTCGACGTTGATACGGTCCAGGCGCTCGCGCACCGGTCCCAGGTCGACCGCGGCGGACGCTCGACGCACGAAACGGGGCTCGGCCAGCAAGCGGTACTGGATCAGTTTGTTGGCTTCCATCTGCGCCTTGAAGAACGCCGTGGCCTGGGCCTGGGTCAGGCCATGCGCGGCGGCTTGCGCGCCCAGGCGTTCGAGTTGCTCGCTCTCGCGTGCGGCGTCCTCGACCGGCTTGCCGGACTGGCGCTTGCTCGCCGCCACCGTGTCGGCGAGCAGCAGGCGTTGGGCGCTGAGCTCGGCCAAGCGGGTCAAGGCCGGCAGGGTCGGCTGCTTCGCGCCGACCGCGCCCGAACACGCCGCCAGGACCAGGGCGATCGCGGCGACCTCAGTGCGCACTGCAAAACGCCTGATAGTCGATGTAACCCGGGAACTCGCGACCCGCCGCGCACACCGGGCAATCCGGGTCGGGCGCCAGCCGGGTTTCGCGGAAGCGCATGCCCAGGGCGTCGAAATGCAGCAGACGGCCGGCCAGGGATTCGCCCAACCCGAGGATCAACTTGATGACTTCGGTCGCCTGGACCAGCCCCACCACGCCCGGCAACACACCGAGCACGCCGGCCTCGGCGCAGTTCGGCGCCGCTTCCGGCGGCGGCGGCTCGGGGAACAAGCAGCGATAACAGGGACGCACGCCACGCTGACGGCCGGCGTCGAACACGCTGACCTGCCCTTCGAAGCGATGGATCGCGCCGTAGACCAGAGGCTTGGCCAGTTTCACGCAGGCATCGTTGAGCAGATAGCGCACCGGAAAATTGTCGGCGCCGTCGAAGACCACGTCGGCCCCCTCGATCAGCCGCTCGACGTTGTCGGCGCTGATGCGCTCGGCAAAAGTTTCCACGCGCACACGCGGGTTCAAGGCCGCCAGCGCGATCCGCGCCGATTCGACCTTGGACACGCCGATGCGCTCCTCGGTGTGCAGGATCTGCCGCTGCAGGTTGCTGCGATCGACCACGTCGTCGTCGGCGAGCACCAAGGTGCCGATGCCGGCCGCGGCGAGATAGAACGCGGCCGGCGAGCCGAGGCCGCCGGCGCCGACCATCGCCACGCGCGCGGCCTGCAGCTTACGCTGCCCGGCCTCGCCGACTTCGGGCAAGCGCAGATGGCGCGAATAGCGGTCGTAGAAATCGCGTTCTTCGTCGGACTGCTCCAGCACCGCGAGCGGCAAGCGCTCGGCGATCCAGCGCGAAGTGCCGCCCTCGACCGAGGCCACGCGCGCATAGCCGGCTTCGACCAAGGTTTGCGCGGCGCGCAGCGAACGCGCGCCGGATTGGCAGATCAGCAGGATCTCGGCGTCGCGGTCGGGCAAGAACGCGGCGGGGTCGGATTCGAGCGCGTCCTTGGCGATGCCGCGCGCGTGTTCGGCCTGACCGCCGGCACGTTCGTGGGCCTCGCGCACGTCGATCAGGACCGCGCCGGCCTGTTGCCGCCGACGCGCCTGCGCCGGGGAAATCTGTTCGATGCTCATGCGCGGATTATCCGCTTTCGGATGCTCATGCGCAGGTGGATCGGTCGCGCCTGCGGCGATGCTGTGTTGCGCCGGCCGTCAGTACGGCAGGACCTCCATCACCGCCCCCTCGGCCAGCGCCTGCGGCCCTTCGGCCACCACCATCAGGGCATCGGAATCGGCCGCGGCACGCAAGCGGTGCGAACCGGTGGCCGGGTTCGGGTCGACCCGCAGCACGCCCTCGTCGTCGCTGAACAACCGCGCGCGGATGAATTCGCGGCGCGGATGGGTCTTGTCAATCGAGCCGACCAGGCGTGCGCGGAAACGCGGGCGCGCCTCGCTGCGGCCTTGCAGGCCGTCGATGAGGGCGCGGCCGAAGGTCATGTAGGTCGCCATCACCGAGACCGGGTTGCCCGGCAGACCGAGCATGCGCGCCTGGTCCATGCTGCCGAATAGCAGCGGCATGCCCGGGCGCATCTTCACCTTCCACAGGTGGATGCGGCCGAACTCGCGCAGCACCGCCGGGATATGGTCTTTTTCGCCGGCCGACACCGCGCCGCAGGTGAACACCAGGTCGAAGGCGCAGGCGGCGTCGCGCAGGGCGATCTCGACCTGTTTCGGGTCGTCGGGCAGGCGCGGCCACGCAGTCGGCTCCAGGCCGTCGGCGCGCAACAGCCCCATCAACAGATCGCGGTTGCTGTCGTAGATCTGCCCCGGCTGCAGGCTCATGCCGGGCTCGACCAGCTCATCGCCGCTGGTGAACACCGCCACGGTCGGCTTGCGCCGCACCCGTAACGAGGACAAGCCGAGCGAGGCCGCCAGCGACACCCGCGCCGGGGTCAGCCATTGTCCAGCGTGCAGGACGCGTTCGCCTTCGCGCACGTCTTCGCCGGCGTAGCGCACGTTCTGGCCCAACGCGACGCGCGGCACGCTCACCCGCTCGCCGTCGACGGCGACGTTCTCCTTGATCGCGACCGTGTCGGCGCCGGCCGGCAGCGGCGCGCCGGTGGTGATGCGCAGGCATTCGCCGGCGCCGAGCGACCAAGCGCCGTCGAGGCCGGCGAACTGCTCGCCGATCAACGTCAGTACGGTCTGCTCGCCGGTCAGATCGGCATGGCGAAAGGCGAAGCCGTCCATCGCGCTGTTGTCGAACGGCGGCAAGGACAGCGGCGCATCGACGTCGCTGGCGAGCACGCGTCCGTGGCAACGCGACAAGGCCACGGTTTCGGCTTCGAGCCGGTGCGCGGCGGCGACTTCGGAGACGATCGCCATCGCCTCGTCGAACAACAGGCCGCTCGGGAAATCGCTCATGGGGGTATCGCTCGCAGGGGTGGCGGATCAGCGGCCCGGCGCGTCGTCGGCGACGAAACCGTGGGCAAGCAGATCCTCGGGGCTGTTGAGGTTGCCGAAGCGTAGGCCATCCAGGCGCAGCGCCGCCATGCCGAGTCCGGCCTGCAACTCGCGCACCGCCAGGCGCCGTTGCGCGAAAGCCTGGGCCAAGGCCGTGCGCAAGGTCGCTACAGGCCATAAGGCGAACAAGGGCTGCACGCCATCGTCGTCGACCGCATAGGCACCCTGCCCGTCCTGCGCTTCGATCAGCGCCGGCAACAGTCGCCCGTCGAGCGCGACCGCATCGACCGGCAGCGTGAACAACCAGGGCGTGGTACAGGCCGCGACCAGGGCCGCGAGGCCGCCGAGCGGCCCGAGGTCGGGCGTGGAATCGCTCACCGCCTGCAAGCCATGGCGCCGATAGCGCGCGAGGTCGCGATTGGCGCTGACCCACACCTGTGCGGTCTGCTCTCGATACACACGCGCCAGGCGCAGCACCTGCGCTTCGCCGTCGCGGCGAAGCCAGGCCTTGTCGATGCCGCCCAGGCGCGAGGCGCGGCCGCCGGCCAGGATGCCCAGGCTGAGGTCGGCGCGTATGCACTGCATGGCCTCTCCTCGCGTGTCCTGGGCGCTCTCGCCGGCTGTGGACTTACTTGCCGCGCTTGACGTGGCGGATCAGGCGCTTCTTCTTCGCTACCTGGCGTTCGGTCAGCACGTTCTTCTTGCCTTCGTAAGGATTGCTGCTGTCCTTGAAGACGAAGCGGATCGGCGTGCCGACCAGCTTGAAGCGTTTGCGGAAGAAGTTTTCCAGATAGCGCTTGTAGGTATCGCCGAGCGTGCGCAGGCGCGTGCCGTGGACGACGAAGGTCGGCGGATTGAGGCCGGCCGGATGGGCGAAGCGCAGCTTGGCCACGTGCCCGCGCACCACCGGCGGCGGGTTGGTTTCGTAGGCCACTTCCATGGCCTTGGTGACTTCGCTGGTGCCGATTTCGGTGGTCGCCGAGGCGTGGGCGCGATGGATCGCGCTGAACAGCTCGCGCAGGCCGGAACCGTGCTTGGCGCTGATCCGCACCTTCTCGGCCCATTCCACGAACGCCAGCTTGCGCATCAGCAGGTTTTCGGTCTGCTGACGCTGGTATTCGGTTTGCCCGTCCCACTTGTTGACCGCAACGACGAGGGCGCGACCGGAATCGAGCGCATAACCCAGCACGCTGGCGTCCTGGTCGGTGACGCCTTCGCCGGCGTCGAGCATGACCACCGCGACCTGGCAGTTCTCGATCGCCTGCAGGGTCTTGATGATCGAGAACTTCTCGACCGCTTCCTCGACCTTGGACTTGCGGCGCACGCCGGCGGTGTCGACCAGGCGATACAGACGGCCGTCGCGCTCCATGTCGACGGCGACCGAGTCGCGCGTGGTGCCCGGCACTTCCGAGGCGATCATGCGTTCTTCGCCGAGCAGGCGATTGACCAGGGTCGACTTGCCGACGTTCGGGCGGCCGATGAAGGCCACGCGCACGCGCGAGGGGTCGTTATCGAGTTCGCTGGTGGTGCCCTCTTCCGGCAAGCGCGCGAACACTTCGGCGAGCAACTCGTCGATGCCCTGGCGGTGCGCGGACGACACGGCGACCGCATCGCGGATGCCGTAGCGGGCGAAATCGTTGACCGCCGCGCGGGCGTCGAGGCCGTCGGTCTTGTTGACCACCAGCAAGGTCGGGCGCGCGGTCTTGCGCAGCCAGGCCAGGATCTCGTCGTCGAGCGCCGAGGCGCCTTCGCGGCCGTCGACCAGGAACAGCACCAGATCGGCTTCCTCGGCGGCGGCGCGCGCCTGGCGCGCGGTCGCGCCGGCCAGGCCCTCGTCTTCGCCGGCGATACCGCCGGTGTCCACGACCGCGAACGGGCGCTGGCCCTCGGGCCGGCACACACCGTAGTGACGATCGCGGGTGACGCCGGGTTCGTCGTGGACGAGCGCGTCGCGGCTGCGCGTGAGCGCATTGAAGAGGGTGGATTTTCCGACGTTGGGGCGGCCAACGAGGGCGACTAAGGGAAGCATGTGTTTGAAGCCGGGAATGGAGAATGGGGATTCGGGAATCGCAGGCAACGCAGCCGCCTGGTGCGGCGCCGGCCTTCGGATTGCCCCGGGACGAGCCTTAAACAAGCCGTCCAGCAGGGCGCCATAGTGCCAGACCGGCCGCGACGGCGCTTTCGCGACTCGAAACGACGCGGCGAGCGGTCGGGGCCGGACTCTGGAGCCGGGCCTGCCGGAATGGGCGCGGACGATGGGCGAAACCGCTCAAACAAACGGCCCGGGACGGCTGATCGCCACCCGGGCCGCGATAACTCAAGAAACGAGGGCCGGGAATCTAGCCGGAGGCACGGCAGCGGCAAACCGCGCGGAACCACCGATTCCCTGTTCCCGACTCCCTATTCCCGGTCTTATTGCAGCTTGAACGCGGTCAGCTCGCCTTCGACGTTCTGCACGATCAGCACGCCGTCGGCGACCACCGGAGCGGCGCGCAGCAGCTTGCCGCCGACGCGCGCACGCGCGGCGAACTCGCCGTTGTCGAGCTTAAGCCAGTGCACGTAGCCGTCGAAATCGCCGACCACCGCGTAATCGCCCTGCACCGCCGCGCCGGTCAGGCTGCGACGCGCCAGGCCGGGCTGCTGCCACAGCGCGCTGCCGCCCGACTTGTCGAGGCCGAACACCAGGCCGGTCGGGTCGCTGACGACCAGGCGGTCGCTGGCGACGCCGAGACGGCCCACGCTGCCGTGTTCGCTGACCCACATCGGCCGGCCGCTCGGGGCGTCGATGGCGATGGTCTGCTTCTTGAAGCTGCTGGCGTACAGGGTGGTGCCTTCCAGGATCGGCGTGCCGTCGACGTCGGCCATGCGGTCGAGTTCGCTGCGGCCTTCCGGCTGCGCGACCGGCAGGTCCCAGGTCGGGCGGCCGTCGGTCGCCGACAGGGCGCTGACGGTGCCGTCGTCGTTGCCGACGAAGACGAAGCCCGGGCCGAGGGTCGGCGAACCGTTGCCGCGCACCGTCAGCATCGGCACTTCATGCACCCAGAACCAGCGGCGCTCGCCGCTGGCGGCGTCGAAAGCGGTGACGCGGCCGTCGTTGGAACGCACGAACACCATGCCCAGGCCGATGGTCGGCGCGGCGATCACTTCGTTGGAGACCTTCGCGGTCCACTTCTGCGCGCCGGTGGCCGCGTCGAGCGCGATCACTTCGCCGTCGAGCCCGCCGACCACGACCAGGCCATCGCCCGCGCCCGGACCGCCGGACAGACGGATGTCCTTGTCCTTCTTGTCCTTGTCGGTGCGCATGGGCTGGAAGTGCCAGACCTGCTTGCCGGTCTGCAGGTCGTAGGCATGCACGCCGCCCTTGACCGCCGCGGCATAGACGCGGCCGTCGGCCACGGCCGGGCCCTGGCGAATGCCGATGCGCTCCTCGCCCTTGCCGGCGTTGGCCGACCAGATCTTGTCGACCTTGACGCTCGGGGTGATGTCGGTGAGCTCGGTCGGCTCGTTGGGCTTGCCGTCGTCCTTCTTGCCGCCGCCGAACCAACCCTTGATGGTCGTGCAACCGCTGAGCGCGAACGCGCACAGCACGATCGCGGCGGTGTTGCGGACGGCGGGGCGGCCGGAGAACCTGTTTTCAGCGGACTTCATCAAGACTTGGCCTCGGGCTTGGCCGGCGTGCCGCCGGCTTCGGTGAGCTTGAGTTCGAGCAGGCGGCGACGCGGCGAGGCCTCGTCGAGCTTGGCGAGCGCGGTGCCGTAATCGGCCCGGGCGAGATCGGCCTTGCCGAGCGCGAACTGGGCGTCGCCGCGCACTTCGATCGCCATCGGCGAGGTCGACTTGTCGAGCAACTTGATCGCTTCGGCCGGCTGCTTGGCGTCGATCAGCAAGCGCGCCAGGCGCTGCTTGACGATCTCGGCGATGGCCGCGTCCTCGGTCTTGATCCCGCGCAGGGTGGCGATCGCGGCGTCGCGCTGGTCGGCGTCGACCTGCGACTTGGCCAGGTCGAGCGAGGCCAGGGTCTGGTACATGCCCGGGGGCAGCGCCTTGACCTTGGCCGCGGCGGCCTTGTCCTTCGCCTGGACCGCATCGACCGCGGTCTGGAATTCGGTAGCAGCCTTGCCGTGGGTTTCGAGCTGGTGGTTGCCCCACCACTTCCAGCCGCCGATCGCGGCCAGACCGAGGGCGATGCCGCCGATCAGGCCGGCACCGTTGGCGCGCAACCAGGCCAGTACCCGTTCGCTTTGTTCGTGTTCGTCGAGCAGATCGTCTATCGCCATGAGTACGCCGTAGGCCGCCGTGCTAGGTCCTCGCCCGCGAGGGCGAAGCCGAAGTCAATGAGGACCGGCCCGCAACGCGGGCCGGTGATGGTCGCGAACCCGCAGCGCGGATCAATTAGACGCTGGCGCGAGGGAACCGTCAGAGGATAGCGTAAAGCGGGCCACGCTTCCGCGGCTGAACGGCGCCAGATCGACCGACTCGCCGGTCTTGCGGACTTCCACGCCGGAGGCGTTGCCAAGCTTGACGTAGCCGACTTCGCCGAGGTTGTAGCTGCGCACCTGGCCGGCCTGGACGGTGCCCTCGTCGAGCACCTGGCCGCCGGTTCCGCGCACTTGCATCCAGCTTTCGCCGGTGAAATTCAGGGTCAGGGTCTTGCTGGCCTGGATCTGCGACAGCGCCGGCGCCATCGAGGCGACCAGGGGCGTGCGCTGCGGCGGCGTGGCCGCGGCCGTGGCCGATCGCGCGGCCAAGGCTGCGCCGTGCTCGGCGCCGGCCGGGTTCGCCGGCATTTCCAGCGATTGCACGCTGACGCTGTTGCTCAGGTGCGGCCGCGTCGCCAGGATCACCGGCACCGCGATCGCCGCGGTCATCACGATGTAGATGGCGCGGCGGGTGGTCTGTTCGAACACGCGGCGATAGCGCGGCGTGTGGGTATGGCTGATGAGTTCCGACGGTGCGGTCGATGCGAGCGGCGTGCCGCTGAGCTGATCTTCCAGGTCGATGCCGACCAGGCGCGCATAGCTGCGCAATTGGCCGCGCACGAAGACCGGCGCACCGGCGCTGCCGGTGTCGTCGTTTTCCAGCGACAGCACAACCCGCGA
Organism: Lysobacter sp. 22409; assembly: GCF_052045105.1. Classification (NCBI taxonomy): domain Bacteria; kingdom Pseudomonadati; phylum Pseudomonadota; class Gammaproteobacteria; order Lysobacterales; family Lysobacteraceae; genus Lysobacter; species Lysobacter sp. 22409. The sequence continues at coordinate 11,052 of NZ_JBQEOE010000015.1, forward strand.
CGGCATTTTCAGCCGTGCCGCGACGTCTTCGATGGACAGCCCCGCTGCCTCGCGGGCCTGTTTCAGACGCGCGCCACAGCTTCCGCCGCCTTCAGGCGCGAATTCGTTCGACTGCATCTTCACCTACCGCCATCCCCCGTTCCGGAGCCCTGCGCGTCAGGGAACTCCGCCCTCATTCGCTGAACGTATCTTGCGGCGGCAGCCGTGTCGCCGAGTTTTTGTTCGATCTGTGACGCAGTCATCAGCGCTTCAGCTGTGATTGGCTCAACGGCCAGCCGGCGTTCAGAAAAGGCCCTCGCCTCGAAGGCATTGCCCAAACGCAACTGCCGCTTGGCCATCGCGCCGAGCGCCATGGCATTGGTCGGATCGAGCGAGATCGCCAGACGCAGGTCGCGATCGGCGCGATCGCCCTGCCCCAGCGTGTCGGCGCAGGCGCCGCTGTTGGCCAGCACCACCGCCGGAGTCCCGTAGCGCGGATCCGCCAGGGCTTTGTCGAACCAGGTCAGGCCCTCGCTGGCGCGGTTGTTCGCGCACAGCCAGACCCCGTAGTTGTTGAGCGCGGCGCCGCGGTCGGGCGCCAGCTCGGCGGCCTTACGGTAATGGGCGCCGGCCTGGGCGTTGTTGCCGTCCTGCTCGGCCATCACCGCCAGCAGGCTGTAGGCCTCGGCCGATTTCGAATCGAACTGCAGGGCCTGCTTGATCTCGGAGCGGGCCTTGTCGCGGTCGCCGGCCATCAGATGGCTCTGCGCGGACTGGACGCGGCCCAGCGCGCTGGCTTCGCCGCCCGAACGGCCGCCGCGCTTGTCGCCGATGTCGTATTCCACCGCCGTCTGCTTGAAGCCTTTGCGCTCCATGTTCGGACGGATGAAGCTGAGCCGGTTGCAGGCGCTGGCCGCCAGGACGACGACGGTGAGCAGGGCGATGGTGCGTACGGCGCGGACGCGCGGCGCAGCGGGACGACGGTTCGATGCGGTGGAGCGCGGAAACTCAGGCAGCAGCATCGCCGACATCCTGGTCGAGGCCTTGGGCTTGCAGTTGTTTGCGGAACTCGGCCTGGCGCCGGGTCCGGTCCATGACCTGGCCCTTGAGCTGGCCGCAGGCCGCGTCGATGTCGTCGCCGCGGGTGCGGCGCACCGGCGCGATCATGCCGGCGTCGTTGAGCAGTTTCTGGAAGGCGCGGATCGCGGTCTCGTCCGGGCGTTCGAAGCGGGTGCCCGGGAACGGGTTGAACGGAATCAGGTTGACCTTGGCGGCGTCCTTCATCTGCACCGCGTTGTCGAACTGGCGCAGCAGGCGGACCAACTGGCGCGCATGCGTCGGCTGATCGTTGACGCCCTTCATCAGGGTGTACTCGAAGGTCACCGAGGTGCCGCGCTTGCGCAGCGCGTAGCGCACGCAGGCGTCCATCAGTTGCTCGATCGGGTATTTCTTGTTGAGCGGCACCAGCTCGGTGCGCAGCTCGTCGTTGGGCGCATGCAGCGACACCGCCAGCGAGACGTCGCTGACTTCGCCGAGCTTGTCGATCATCGGCACCATGCCGGCGGTCGACAGCGTCACCCGCTTGTTGGCCAGGCCGTAGCCGAGGTCGTCGCGCATGATGCTCATGGCGCGCACGACGTTGTCGAAATTCATCAGCGGCTCGCCCATGCCCATCATCACCACGTTGGTGAGCTTGCGCTGCTGGTGCGGGACGTTGCCGAGGTGACGCGCCGCCACCCAGACCTGGCCGATGATCTCGGCGGTCGACAGGTTGCGGTTGAAGCCCTGGGTCGCGGTGGAGCAGAACTGGCAGTTCAGCGCGCAGCCGACCTGCGAGGACACGCACAGCGTGCCGCGGCCCTTGTCGGGGATGTAGACCGCCTCGATGGCGTTCTTCGCGTCCATGCCGAGCAGCCACTTGTGGGTGCCGTCGGTCGAGGGCTTGTCGAAGATGACCATCGGCGCGCGCACCTGCGCATGCGCCTCGAGCTTGCCGCGCAGGGCCTTGCCCAGGTCGGTCATGTCGTTGAAATCGGTGACGTAGCGGTGGTGGATCCACTTCATCACCTGGTGCGCGCGGTAGCGCTTTTCGCCCAGCGTCTGCTCGAAGAAATCCTCGAGTTGCACGCGGTCGAAATCGAACAGGTTGGTCTTGCCGTTGTCGGGAACGGCGGTGCCGGCCGAAGCCGGCGCCGCCGCGTTACCGATCAGCACGCTCGGGATCGCGCCCGGGGTGCCGCCGACATCCGCGCGCGCGGCCGCGGTTTCCGTCGCCTGCGCGGTGCCGGCAAGAGGAAGATCGTTGGCGTTGTCGCGAATGTCGTTCACTGTCGTGCTCTAAGGTTTCGCTTAGCGCGCGTAGACGTCGGTGGCCGGGAAGAAGTACGCGATTTCGATCGCGGCGTTCTCCAGGCTGTCCGAACCGTGCACGGCGTTGGCGTCGATGCTGTCGGCGAAGTCGGCGCGGATCGTGCCCGGCGCTGCGTCCTTCGGATTGGTGGCGCCCATCAGCTCGCGGTTCTTGAGCACGGCATTGTCGCCTTGCAGCGCCTGGATCATCACCGGACCGCTGATCATGAATTCGACCAGGGCGGCGAAGAACGGACGCTCGCGATGCACGGCGTAGAAACCTTCGGCTTCCTGCTTCGAGAGGTGCTTCATCTTGGCGGCGACGACCTTCAGGCCGGCCTTCTCGAAACGGGTGTAGATCTCGCCGACCACGTTCTTGGCAACGGCGTCGGGCTTGATGATGGACAGGGTGCGCTCCAGCGCCATGGAAAGTCTCCGGGTAGGCGGGCCGCTTTACGGTCGGCCCGAGAATAACAGAAAACCCGCGACGGGACGCGGGTTTAGCCGATATGGCTGCGGTAATTCTAACGGAATAATCACTTGGTTTACATCCTCCCGCCGGCCAGCCGACGGGTCTCGGCGGCGCCGAGATTGACGATTCCGGGGACCCGGACTAGCATCAAACAAGCGTTTGATTCAGGCCGTCGCGACGGTCGTCCAGGAGTAGCCCGCGCCCCATGACCACGACCGCCCATTTTTCGACCAAGGACCGCATCCTCGGCGCCGCCGAAGAGCTGTTCGCCCAGTTCGGCTTCACCGGCACCTCGTTGCGCCAGGTCACCAGCCGCGCCGACGTGAATATCGCCGCGGTCAATTACCACTTCGGCAGCAAGGAAAACCTCGTCAACGAGGTATTCCGCCGGCGCATGGACGAGATGACCGAGCAACGCATGGGCGCGCTCAAGACCGCGGTCGAACAGCACCCCGGCGAGCTCGAACCGATCCTGGCCGCCTTCGTCGAGCCCGCGCTGGCGCTGGCCCAGGACCGCAACGGCGGCGGCGCCTTCGTGCGGGTGATCGCCCGCGCCTACGCCGAGAAGAACGACAGCCTGCGCAAGTTCCTGTCCGACCACTACGGCCATGTCCTGCGCGAATTCGCCAAGGCCATCGCCGGCGCGGTGCCGAACCTGAGCAAGGAAGAGCTGTACTGGCGCCTGGACTTCCTGGCCGGTTCGCTGACCTATGCCATGGCCGATTTCGGCCTGATCAAACGACCCGCCGGTGTCACCGAAGCGGCGCACCGTGAACGTGCCGCCCGCGAACTGATCCGTTTCGCCGCCGCCGGCTTCAAGAGCTGAGCGGCGCCAGATGCCGGTCCCGGCGGGGACCGGCATCGCCGGACGGCCCCGCGCCGCCGGTCGTTCCTGGATTGCCTCCAGGATTTCCCTCTGGACTCCCGCCCTCTCCCCTCGCCCACATCCAAGATTCTCGTTTTTCTTCAAGGAGTTGTAGACGATGTCTAAGCAATTGCTTGTCCGCCGTGCCGCGGTCCTCGGGGCCGGCGTCATGGGCGCCCAGATCGCCGCGCACCTCACCAATGCCGGTGTCGACACGGTGTTGTTCGACCTGGCCGCGAAGGAAGGCGACCCCAACGGTATCGTCAACAAGGCCATCGCCAACCTGGCCAAGCTGAGCCCGGCGCCGCTGGCCAGCAAGGCCCTGGCCGAGCGCCTGACCGCCGCCAACTACGACACCGGCCTGGAACAGCTGCGCGGTTGCGACCTGGTCATCGAGGCCATCGCCGAACGCATGGACTGGAAGCAGGACCTGTACAAGAAGATCGCCGACTACGTGCCCGATCACGCCGTGCTGGCCTCCAACACCTCCGGCCTGGGCATCAACAAGCTCGCCGAAGTGCTGCCAGAGCAATTGCGCCACCGCTTCCTCGGCGTGCATTTCTTCAACCCGCCGCGCTACATGCACTTGGCCGAGCTGATCCCGGCCAAGACCACCGACGCGGCGGTGCTGGAAGGTCTGGAAACCTTCCTGACCACCACCCTCGGCAAGGGCGTGGTGATCGCCAAGGACACTCCGAACTTCATCGGCAACCGCATCGGCGTGTTCTCGATGCTGGCCGCCATGCACCACACCGAGCAGTTCGGCTTGGGCTTCGACACCGTCGACGCGCTGACCGGCCCGGCCATCGGCCGGCCGAAGTCGGCGACCTTCCGCACCGCCGACGTGGTCGGCCTGGACACCATGGCCCACGTCATCAAGACCATGGCCGACACCCTGCCCGACGACCCGTGGCACTCGTACTTCCAGGCGCCGAAGTGGCTGTCGGCGCTGATCGGCAAGGGCGCACTGGGCCAGAAGACCGGCGCCGGCGTCTACACCAAGCGCGGCAAGGACATCCTGGTGCTCGACCTGAAGGCGCAGGATTACCGCGCCTCGGCCGGCGAGCTCGATGCCGACATCGCCGCCCTGCTCAAGGAAAAGGACCCGGCCAAGAAGTTCGCCGCGCTGCGCGCCAGCGAGCATCCGCAGGCACAGTTCCTGTGGGCGGTGTTCCGCGACAGCTTCCACTACAGCGCCTTCCACCTGGAAACCATCGCCGACACCGCGCGCGACGTCGATTTCGCCATGCGCTGGGGCTACGGCTGGTCGCTCGGCCCGTTCGAGACCTGGCAGGCCGCCGGCTGGAAGCAGGTCGCCGACTGGATCGCCGAGGACATCATCAAAGGCAAGACCATGGCCAGCGCGCCGCTGCCGAACTGGGTGTTCGACGGCCGCGAAGGCGTGCACGGCAAGGACGGCAGCTACAGCCCGGGCCGTAACGCCCAGGTGCCGCGCTCGTCCAACCCGGTGTATGCGCGCCAGCGCTTCCCCGACGCGCTGCTCGGCGAGCGTTTCTCGCAGGGCCAGACCGTGTTCGAGAACGACGGCATCCGCCTGTGGGCCGACGACGGCGACGACATCGCCGTGATCAGCTTCAAAACCAAGATGCACACGGTCAACGACCACGTGCTCAACGGCATCCAGGAAGCCATCGCCATCGCCGAGCAGAAGTTCAAGGGCGTGGTGATCTGGCAGCCCAAGGAGCCGTTCTCGGCCGGCGCCGACCTGTCCGGCGCGCTGGGCCTGCTGCAGGCCGGCGACCTCAAGGGCTTCGAGGCGATGGTCGCCAACTTCCAGGCCACCAGCCAGCGCATCAAGTACTCGCTGGTGCCGGTGGTCGCGGCGGTGCGCGGTCTCGCGCTCGGCGGCGGTTGCGAGTTCCAGATGCATTCCGCGCATACGGTGTTCGCGCTGGAAAGCTACATCGGCCTGGTCGAGGCCGGCGTCGGCCTGCTGCCGGCCGGCGGCGGCCTGAAGGAGTTCGCGGTGCGCGCTTCCGACGCGGCCGGTCCGGGCGGCGATGTGTTCGCCGAACTCAAGACCGCGTTCGAGAGCGTGGCGATGGGCAAGGTCTCGGCCTCGGCCTTCGAAGCGCGCGAACTCAAGCTCGCCCGCGAAGGCGACCGCGTCGTCTTCAACGCCTTCGAGCTGCTGCACGTGGCCAAGGCGCAGGCGCGCGCGCTGGCCGAAAGCGGCTACCGCCCGCCCCTGCCCGGCCGCCGCATCCAGGTCGCCGGCGACGTCGGCATCGCCACCTTCAAGATGCTGCTGGTCAACATGCTCGAAGGCCGCTTCATCTCGCCGCACGACTACGAAATCGCCAGCCGCATCGCCACGGTGATCTGCGGCGGCGAAGTCGACCGCGGCGCCCTGGTCGACGAGGAATGGCTGCTCAAGCTCGAACGCGAGCATTTCGTCGCCCTGGCGCAGATGCCGAAGACGCAAGAGCGCATCGCGCACATGCTTAAGACCGGCAAGCCGCTGCGGAACTGAGAATCGGGAATGGGGAATCGGGAATCGAAGAAGCTCGGCTTCTTCTCCCGCCTCCCCTCTCCTGTCCCCATATTGAAAAAACCGGGAGCAAGAATCGAATCGGAATGCCGCCGGGCCTTTGCCTCGACGATTCCCGATTTTCGATTCCCGATTCCCGGCTTTCGGAGAAAGCCATGAAACAGATCCAGGAAGCCTACATCGTCGCCGCCACCCGCACTCCGGTCGGCAAGGCCCCGCGCGGCGTGTTCCGCAATACCCGTCCCGACGACATGCTCGCCCACGTGCTCAGGTCCGTGGTCGCGCAGGCGCCGGGCATCGACGTCAACCGCATCGACGATGCGATCATCGGCTGCGCCATGCCCGAGGGCGAGCAAGGCATGAACGTGGCGCGCATCGGCGTGCTGCTGGCCGGCCTGCCGAACACCATCGCCGCGCAGACCATCAACCGCTTCTGCTCGTCCGGCCTGCAGGCCGTGGCGCTGGCGGCCAACGAAATCCGCCTGGGCAACGCCGACCTGATGCTGGCCGGCGGCACCGAGTCGATGTCGATGGTGCCGATGATGGGCAACAAGGTCGCCCTGAGCCCCTCGGTGTTCAACGACGACCACGTCGCCATCGCCTACGGCATGGGCATCACCGCCGAGAAGGTCGCCGAGGAGTGGAAGATCTCGCGCGAAGACCAGGACGCGTTCGCGCTGGCCTCGCACCAGAAGGCTATCGCCGCGATCCAGGCCGGCGAGTTCAAGAACGAGATCAGTCCGCTCGAAGTCGTCTCGCACGTGCCGGACCTGTCGGGCAACACCATCAAGCTGCGCAAGAGCCTGATCGAGCTCGACGAAGGCCCGCGTCCCGACGCGTCGCTGGAAGCGCTGGCCAAGCTCAAGCCGGTGTTCCGCAACGGCCAGTTCGGCGGCAGCGTCACGGCCGGCACCAGCTCGCAGATGAGCGACGGCGCCGCCGCGGTGTTGCTCGCCTCCGGGCAGGCAGTCAAGGACTATGGCCTGACTCCGCTCGCCCGCTTCGTCAGCTTCTCGGTCGCCGGCGTGCGTCCGGAAGTGATGGGCATCGGCCCGATCGCCGCGATTCCGAAGGCGCTCAAGCAGGCCGGCCTGACCAAGGACCAGATCGACTGGATCGAGCTCAACGAAGCCTTCGCCGCGCAGGCGTTGGCGGTGATCCGCGACAGCGATCTCGACCCGTCCAAGGTCAACCCGCTCGGCGGCGCGATCGCGCTCGGCCACCCGCTCGGCGCGACCGGTGCGGTGCGCACCGCGACCATCGTGCATGGCCTGCAGCGCCGCAAGCAGAAGTACGGCCTGGTGACGATGTGCATCGGCACCGGCATGGGCGCGGCCGGCGTGTTCGAAGCGCTGTAAGCGGCTGCGGCCCGCACGCGGGTCCTAGGCAAGAAGAACCCCGGAGCGATCCGGGGTTTTTCGTTTTAGGTGCCGCACCTTTGCTTGAAGCCGGATTACTACGTGAGAACGCCGGCGTTTAAGCCAGCCGCGTACCGTTCGGCACCGGCCGCTCGAGGGCGGTGATGACCACGCCTTGCTCGGTCGGGAAACCGGTCAGCAGGAACTCGGACACGAACGGCCCGATCTGCTTCGGCGGGAAATTGATCACCCCGACGATCTGCCGCCCGACCAGTTCCTCGGCCGAATACAGGTCGCGGATCTGCGCGCTGGTCTTGCGCAGGCCGTGCGGGCCGAAATCGACCCACAGCTTCCAGGCCGGCTTGCGCGCCTGCGGAAATTCCTCGACCTGGGTGACGGTGCCGGCGCAGATCACGACTTTCTCGAAGTCGCTCCACGCGATCAGGCCCGTCTCGTTGCTGTTCGTATCGCTCATCCTGCCCTTCCTTCGCTGCGTTCTTTGTAGGCGTCCTTGAGTTGCGCCCAGGTATAGCTCAACTGCGCCGCCAACAGGCCGGCGGGCTTCATCGCCGAGACCAGGCCGTAGTCGGACAGCTCGCGCCAACGCTCGTCGCCTTGGGCGATCGCCGCGGCGACGGTTTCGCCGGCGAAGGTCGTCGGCGCAACGCCGTGACCGCCGAACGCCTGGGCCAGCCACAGGCCCTCGCCGATGCGGCCGATCTGCGGCATCTGATGGCGCGCATAACTCATCAGGCCCGACCAGGCGTAGTCGATCCGGGTCCCGGCCAATTGCGGAAATACCTTGAGCAGGTCGCGGTAGAGCAAGCGCTTGACCGCTTCAGGCGAGCGATCCAGCACCGAGATGCGCCCGCCCCAGAGCAGGCGTGTGTCCGGCAGCGGCCGATAGTAGTCGAAGGCGAAACGCGTGTCGTAGACCGCGGCGCGCGTATGTAAGGCGCTATCGAGCCGATCGCCGAGCGGCTCGGTCACCATCACATAGGTCGCGATCGGCATCACCGCGGCATCGACCTCGCGGCGCAGACCGGCCAGGTAACCGCCGCAGGCCAACACGACTTGCTCGGCCTCGATCTCGCCGCGTTCGGTCTTGATCCGCCAGGTCGACCCGTGACGCTCCAACGCGAGCGCCGGACTGCGTTCGTGCACGGCGACACCGAGAACTTCGGCCAAGGCCGCCAAGCCGTGGGCGTACTTGAGCGGATGAAAATGCAAAGCCTGCGGTTCGAACAAGGCCTCGTGATAGCGCTCGCTGCGCACCTGCTCGCGCAGGCGTTCGCGCGACCACCATTGCCAGTCGACGCCGTAGTGGTCGGCCAATAAGGCCCGGCGCGAGCGCAGCACTTCAGGATCTCGAAACCAGTTGGCCCAGATCACCCCGGCCTCAGTGGCATCGCAAGCGATGCCGTCGCGATGGATGCGTGAACGGATCAGTTCGACCGCGTCGGTGGTGCCGGCGTACAGCGCGCGGGCGCGCTGCGGACCGAGCTCGCGCAACAAGGCATCCTCGCCGCGCGAGAAGCCGCCGAACACGAAGCCGCCGTTACGGCCCGAGGCCCCGTGGCCGATCTCCTGCGCTTCGATCAGGGTCACTTCGCTCAGGCCGCGCTCGGCCAAGCCCAAGGCGGTGTTGAGCCCGGCGAAACCGCCGCCGATCACGCACACCCGCGTTTGCCGCTTTTCTTCGAACACAGGCCACGAAGGCTGGCGTTCGAGACTGGCGCGGTAATAGCTTTCGGCGGGTATGGACATGAGCGGGTCGCAACGGGTTTGATGATGCCGGTCGGCCGTCGCGGCGACCGGTGCCTGACCGCGCCGCCACACCGAACGCCGAGACGCAGACGATGGACATCCACCGCGCCGACCTAGCCTACCGCAGACGCAGCCTGTGGCTGCTGGCCGCGCTCCTGGGCGTTTGCGCGATCGGGCTGTGGCTGTTGCACGGCTGGCTGCAGACGGTGCAGGCGCATGCGCTGGCGAGCGCGCCACAGGAAGCGCGGCGCTGGCTGCGCGGCGCGATCGCCGCGATGCTGATCATGCCGGCCTTGCCTAGTGCCCTGTGGGGGCACAGCCTGCGCCGGCTCGGCCGGGCCGCACGCGAGGAAGGCCGGTTTCCGCCGCGCGCCTGGAAGACTTACCGCGACGTGCGGGTGCTGCGCGAACAGGCCGCATTGCGATGGTCGCGGCGCAGCGAGCGCCTGGGCCGTATCGCGCAAGGCGCCGCCGGAGTATTCGCCGCGGCGGCCGTAGCGGCCTGGGTCTGGCTCAGTTGATCCCAGAAATCCCATCCAGAAACGAACACGGGCCGCATTCGCGGCCCATGAATCGCACGGCTATGCCCTGCCCCGCTAATTACTCGAGGTCTTCGACACCGAGTTCGTTGAGCGCGTTCTGCATCAGTTGGCGCGCCGAGTCGCTGAGCTTTTCGTGGTCGAGGGCGTAACGGATCGTGGCCTCGATCAGGCCGAGGTGGGTACCGCAGTCGAAGCGCGTGCCCTGGAAACGATAGGCGTTGACGGTCTCGCGTTCGAGCAGGGTCGCGATGGCGTCGGTGAGCTGGATCTCGCCGCCGGCGCCAGGCGTGGTGGTTTCGAGCAGTTCGAAGATGCCCGGATTGAGCACGTAACGGCCGACTACGGCGAGCGTGCTCGGCGCCACGTCCGGCTCGGGTTTCTCGACGATGGCGCGAATCCGGCCCTGTCGGGCCTGGAAGGCATCGGTGGCGACGATGCCGTAGCTGGCGGTCTGTTCGCGCGGCACGTCCTGCACGGCGATGACGCTGGCGCCGCTGCTCTGCGCGGCGTCGGCCATCTGCTTGAGCGCGCCGGGGCCGCGGTTCCAGATCACGTCGTCGGGCAGCAGCACCGCGAAGGGTTCGTTGCCGATCACTTCCTTGGCGCACAGCACCGCATGGCCCAGGCCCAGCGCTTCGGCCTGGGTCACGAACACCGCACGCACGCCCTCGGGCAGCACGTTGCGGATCAGTTCGAGTTGTTCGGTCTTGCCGGAGCGTTCGAGCTTGTGTTCGAGCTCGTAGGCCTTGTCGAAGTAGTCGGCAACCGCGTGCTTGTAGCGGTTGGTGATGAATACCAGGGTGTCGCAACCGGCTTCGATCGCCTCATCCACGGCGTACTGGATCAGCGGCCGGTCGATGATCGGCAGCATCTCCTTCGGCACGGTCTTGGTCGCGGGGAGAAAACGGGTGCCGAGGCCGGCGACCGGAAAAACAGCCTTGCGAATACGTGTTTCCATTAAATCTTCCTGGCGTTGCGGGCGGGGAACGCCACCACCGTAGCCGACTCCTTGTAATCGGGATGTTCACCTACCGGGCGGAATTCCGGTACCGCGATGCGCAACAGCGTGCTGAGCGCCTCGCGGTCGTAGCGGATCGAAGCCTCGCGCAGTTGCTGCAAGGAGTTCTCCAGCGCCCCGGCCGACACGTCGCGCGGCTCGGCCTGGAGAATCTTCGGGTGCACCGTCGGGCGATAACGCTCGTCGGCGTGGAACAAGGTCTCGTGCAGCTTCTCGCCCGGACGCAGGCCGGTGTAGACGATGGCGACATCGCGGCCCGGCGTCTTGCCGGCCAGGCGGATCATCTGCTCGGCCAGCAGGCGGATCGGCACCGGTTCGCCCATGTCGAGGGTGTAGATCGCCTCGTGGGTGCCGATCGCCGAAGCCTGCAGGATCAACTGGCAGGCTTCCGGAATGGTCATGAAGAAACGCGTGACTTCCGGATCGGTGACGGTGACCGGACCGCCGCTGCGGATCTGTTCGCGGAACAGCGGCACCACGCTGCCGGCCGAGTCGAGCACGTTGCCGAAGCGCACGGTGACGAAACGGGTGGCGCGCTGATCGGCCAGCGACTGACAGGTCATCTCGGCCAGGCGCTTGGTCGCGCCGAGCACGTTGACCGGGTCGACCGCCTTGTCCGTGGAGATCAGCACGAAAGTGCCGACGCCGGCCGCGCGGCAGGCGCGTGCCACCGTCTCGGTGGTCAATACGTTGTTGCGCACCGCCTCGCGCAACTGCGCTTCCAGCAACGGCACCTGCTTGTAGGCGGCGGCGTGGAAGGCGGCGTCCGGCGCGGCGAGCTTGAGCGCGTACTCGATGAGCGCCCTGTCGCCGCAGTCGCCGAGGATCGGAATGAATTCGACGTCGGGGAAGTCGCGGCGCAGCGCGGTCTCGGTGGTGACCAGGGCCAGCTCGTCGATCTCGATCAGGGCGATGCGCCCGGCGCCGTGGCGCGCGCACTGGCGGCACAACTCAGAACCGATCGAACCGCCAGCACCGGTCACCAGAACCGAACGCGCACCGAGCCAGGCGCGGATCGCCTTCCAGTCCGGCAGCACCGGCTTGCGGCCGAGCAAGTCCTCGATAGCGACTTCCTTGAGCTCGCCGGGCAGCGAGCGCCCTTCAAGCACGTCCTGCAGGCGCGGCACCATGCGGAACGGCACGCCGGTGCGTTCGCAGGCCATGACCACGCGCTGCATCGCATTGGCATCGGCCGAGGGCATGGCGATGACCAGCAGCTTGGCCGCGGTCTCGCGCGCGATCTCGGCGACGTCGTCGACGTTGCCGAGCACCGGCACGCCCTGGACCTTACTGCCGCGCAGGCGCGCGGCGTCGTCGAGGAAACCGACCGGGTGATAGGTGCCGAATCGGCGCAGGTCGCGGACCAGGGCCTCGCCGGCGCGGCCGGCGCCGAGGATCAAAATCCTCACCGAGACCGCATTGGCGCTATCGATGCGGCTATCCTTCCAGGCCCGGTACAGCAGGCGCGGCGCGCCCAGCATGCCCATCAGCACCAGCGGGTACAGCACCAGCACGGTGCGCGGCACGGCATCGACGCGGTTATAGAGGAACAGGCCCAGGACGATCGCGAACAGGCCCAGCATGCAGGCCTTGAAGATGTTCCACAGGTCGGGCACGCCGGCGAAACGCCACAGGCCGCGGTACAGGCCGACCTGCCAGAAGACCAGGCCTTGCGCGGCCAGAACCAGGGCGATCTCGGTCGACCACAGCGGCAGGGTCGGAGGGGTCGCGGTGATGCCGAAGCGCAACTTGTGCAGCGCCTGCCAGACCAGCCAAACCATCGCGAGATCGTGCGCAACCACCGCCAACCGGGGCAGGCCGCTTTTCAGACGATCGCGCAATGAACTCATTCCCTGCCCCTACTGAAGAAAATCAATCGGTTCGGCCCGCTCGGCCGCTCGGTTCGTCCTAGCTGATCGGGTCGCCGGTTTCGCGTCCGGTCTTCTGGATCAGCCACCAAAAAAAAGCGCCGGACATATACCACGCGGCTCCCATACATAAGATGAAACCGGTTCGGACTTCGGTCACATAGCGCACGCAGACTACGGACAGCAGCGTGAAAACCGCATAGGCGAGGGTCACCCGGGTGTGGCCGATGCGCCTGGCCCAGACCTGGTAAGCGTGCTGAGTATGCGGTGTCCACCAGCGTTCGCCGCGCCGGACACGCCGTAGCAGGGTCAGGCCGGAGTCGACCATGAATGCGGCCAGCGGCAACAGCAACAGGCCTGAACGCAGGCCGAGCCCGCTCGCGGCGAGCACACATAATGCGGCGACGGCGTAGCCGATTGCGCCGCTGCCGACGTCGCCCATGAAGATGCGCGCGCGCGGGAAATTGAACGGCAGAAACCCGACGCAGGCCGCCAGCAAGGCCAGCGCCAGCCAGCTCCAGACCGGCCCTCCGAGCCAGACCAGGGCCAGCGCGACCAACGCCGCCTGCGAAGCGGCCATGCCGTTGATGCCGTCCATGAAATTCCAGACGTTGGTCAGTCCGACCGCCAGGGCGAACGCCGCCAGCGCCAGCCAGACATTGCCCAGGACGTACCAGACTGCGAACGCCAGCAAGGCCGCAGCGAAGGCATGCACCCCCAGGCGCAGCCACGGCGACAGCGGGCGATGGTCGTCGACCCAGCCGATACCGGCGATCGCCAACAGGCCGATGCCGAACGCCAATGCGAGCGGCGCATGCGAGGGGAAGCGAATGCCGAGCGCAGCCGTGGCGATCAACACCGCGGCGACGATGGCGATGCCGCCGCCGCGCGGCGTGGCGACGCTATGGCTGCGGCGTTCGCCGGGCTCGTCGATGAGCCGGCTGTGCAGCGCATAGACGCGCGCCAGCCAGGTACCGGCGGCGCCGAGCGCCGCGTAGATCGCGATCCATTGCCACATCGCTCAGACCACCGCGTAGTTCAGCAGCGGCTTGACCGAACCCCATTCCTTGCAGCTCGGGCATTGCCAGTGGTGACTACGGGCGCCGAAGCCGCAGCGGTTGCAGCGGTAACTCGGATTGCGCACCAGCAACTGGTCGGTAATGTGCTTGAGGTCGTGCAGGGTCGCCAGCGGGTCGGCGTTCTCGGCGATGGTCAGGTCGATCAGCGCCGCTTCGCCGCGTACCGAGGGCCGGTCCTTGAGCTGGCGCGCCAGATAGGCGCGCGCGGCCGGCACGCCGTCTTCGGCTTCGACCATGCGGGTCAGCGCCAGCACCGGGGCGATGCCGCGGTAGTGTTCGCACATCTCGGCCAGGAAGGCGCGCGCGCCGGTGGCGTCGCCGTCGCGTTCGTAGCAACTCAGCAACGCCGGCAATACTTCCGGCAGGTAATCGGGGTCGGCGCGGGCGACGCGCTCGAAGGCGCGGATCGCCGCGGCATCGTTGCCGGTTTCCACTTCGATGCGGCCTTCCAGCATGCCGGCGCGGACCGAATTGGCATCGGCCTCGTAGGCGCGCTTGACCGCCGCGCGCGCGGCATCGGTGTCGCCGGCGGCGCGGTAGCGGTCGGCCAGCTCGCACTCGAACTGGGCGATCAGCTTGCCCATCGGTTCGCCGGTCGCAGCCTCGTAGCGCTGGGCGTTCTCGATCGCCTTGTCCCAGTCGCGTTCGGACTGATAGATGCCGATCAGATGGCGCAGCGCCAGCGGCGCGCGCATGTCCAGCGCGACCAGATCGCTGAACACCGTCTCGGCGCGGTCGAGCAAGCCCGAACGCATGTAGTCCTCGCCGAGCGCGAGCAAGGCCTGGACCTTCTGCTGATCGCTCAGGCCCGGCCGTTGCACCAGGGCCTGGTGCAGGCGGATCGCGCGGTCGACTTCGCCGCGGCGGCGAAACAAGTGGCCGAGCGCGACCTGGGTCTCGAAGGTGTCCTTGTCGAGCTCGGCGATGTGCAGGAACAACTCGATCGCCTTGTCGGGCTGTTCGTTGAGCAGGTAGTTGAGGCCGCGGAAATAGGTGGTCGACAACCGGCTGACCTGGTTGTCGCTATGCCGCTCGCCCCCTCGCCGCCCGATCACCCAGCCGCTCACGGCCGCGACCGGCAGCAACAGGAAGAACCAGAACCACTGGCTGATGAATTCCATGCTCAGACCTCGGGGCCGGCGAGCGGGGGCGCCGGCGCGGCGCTCGCAGCGCGCTCGGCGCGACTGAGGCGGCGCCGCAACGGCAGGACCACGCTGGCGCTGATGGCCAGGCCGCCGATCAGGGCGCCGAGCAACAGCGCGACGATCAGGGCGATGCCGAGCGAGGTCGCCGGGACGAAACCGATACCGAGGTCGATGCTGACGATCTGGCGGTTCAAAGCGCCGAGGATCGCCCCTGCCGCGAGGCAGGCCAGGGCGATGAGGAGTCGGATCACGCGCATGGGAGAGTTCCGGAGGTCGTGCACGATCTCGTGCGTGTCGCGCCTAGCTTAACGGACAGGCGCGGCCACAGCGTAGACGCCGGGCGGGCTGGGATTAAGGGAAGGGACGAGGAAGGCCCGCCCTGAAGCCGGCCCGAAGGTCGGTGGTGCGGTCGGGACCTTATATAAGGCGGCATCGCGGGATGCCGGGACTAAACCTGGCCGAACGCGGGCGCTCAGGCCTCTTCGTCGAGCGGCGTTACGCCGCTGACGCGTTCGCGCAGTTCCTTGCCGGGCTTGAAATGCGGGACGTGCTTGCCGGGCAATGCGACCGACTCGCCGGTCTTCGGGTTGCGGCCCAGGCGTGGCGGACGGTAGTGCAGCGAGAAGCTGCCGAAGCCGCGAATTTCGATCCGCTCGCCGGCCGACAGGGCGCCGCCCATCATTTCCAGCAAAGCCTTCACCGCCAGATCCACATCGTCGCCCTTGAGATGGGCCTGACGCTGCGAAAGGATCTCGATGAGTTCGGACTTGGTCATGGACGAAGCGTGGCCTTGCCTTAGGAAGGTCGTGAGAGAGTCGTGCGGACGTCGCGATCAGCTGCGATCCCCTACCGCAGACCGAAGGCGACCCGGCCATGCCGGGCCGCCTCGGCGGATACTTCGGTGTTGCCGGCCCGGATCGACCGGGCCGTATTGCCTGTAGCGTGACGCGTGCAGCGATTACTCGGACTTGCCGCCCAGACGCTCGCGCAGCAACGCGCCGAGGCTGGTGGTGCCGCTGGCGGCTTCGGAGGTCTGGCGGTTGTAATCGGCCATCGCTTCCTGCTGCTCGTGCTCGTCCTTGGCCTTGATCGACAGCTGCATGCTGCGGCCCTTGCGGTCGGTGCCGATGATCTTGGCTTCGACTTCCTGGCCGACCTTGAGGTACTGCGAAGCGTCTTCGACGCGCTCCTTGGCGATGTCGCGCGCGGCGACGTAGCCTTCGATGCCGTCGGCCAGTTCGATCGTCGCACCCTTGGCGTCGACTTCCTTGACCGTGCCCTTGACGATCGAGCCCTTGGCGTTGGAAGCCACGTACTGACCCATCGGGTCCTGCTCGAGCTGCTTCACGCCGAGGCTGATGCGCTCGCGCTCCGGATCCACGGCCAGGACCACGGCTTCCAGCGTGTCGCCCTTCTTGTAGTTGCGGACCACGTCTTCGCCGGTGGTGTTCCAGCTGATGTCGGACAGGTGGACCAGGCCATCGATACCGCCGTCCAGGCCGATGAAGATGCCGAAGTCGGTGATCGACTTGATCTGGCCTTCGACCTTGTCGCCCTTCTTGTGGATGGCCGCGAAGGTCTCCCACGGGTTCGAGGTGACCTGCTTCATGCCCAGCGAGATACGACGACGCTCTTCATCGACGTCGAGGACCATGACCTGAACTTCGTCGCCGACCTGCACGATCTTGGACGGGTTGACGTTCTTGTTGGTCCAATCCATCTCGGACACGTGCACCAGGCCTTCGACGCCCGGCTCGATCTCGACGAACGCGCCGTAATCGGTGACGTTGCTGACCTTGCCGAACACGCGGGTGTTGGCCGGGTAGCGACGGGCGATGTTGTCCCACGGATCCTCGCCCAGCTGCTTGAGGCCGAGGCTGACGCGGTTGCGCTCGCGGTCGTACTTGAGCACGCGGACGTCGAGTTCCTGACCGACTTCCACGACTTCCGACGGGTGACGCACGCGCTTCCACGCCATGTCGGTGATGTGCAGCAGGCCATCGATGCCGCCGAGGTCGACGAACGCACCGTAATCGGTGAGGTTCTTGACGACGCCCTTGAGGATCGCGCCTTCCTGCAGCTTCTCCATCAGCTGTTCGCGCTCGACGCTGTACTCGCTCTCGACCACCGCACGGCGGGAGACGACGATGTTATTGCGCTTGCGGTCCAGCTTGATCAGCTTGAACTCGAGTTCCTTGCCTTCCAGGTAGGCGGAGTCGCGCACCGGGCGCACGTCCACCAGCGAACCCGGCAGGAAGCCGCGGACATCCTTGATGTCGACGGTGAAACCACCCTTGACCTTGCCGCTGATGCGGCCGGTGATGGTCTCGTTCTTTTCGAGCGCCTCTTCGAGCTCGTCCCACACCATTGCGCGCTTGGCTTTCTCGCGCGACAGCACGGTTTCGCCAAAGCCGTTCTCGATCGAGTCGAGTGCGACCTTGACCTCGTCGCCCACGGCAACGTCGATCTCGCCGGCGTCGTTACGGAACTGTTCGATCGGCACAATGCCTTCGGACTTCAGGCCGGCGTTGATCACCACCACGTCGCCGCGGACTTCCACGACGGTACCGGTGACGATGGCGCCGGGCTTCAGCTTGGCGAGGTATTGCTGACTCTGCTCGAACAGTTCGGCAAATGATTCGGTCATTGGATTGGATATCTCGGTTAAACACACGGGCCGCACCGTCTGACATCGTTGCCGGACTGGCAACGCAAGCAGTACGTGGTCGACCCACCCGTTATGTGGCGCGATGGAACTGCACCATGTGTTATTGGTTGATCCGGCGCAGGATTGCGACGGGGCTGTGGAACAACGTTTGCAACATGCGTAACGAAAACCAGCTGTAACGAAACCCTGTTACGACTGCATCTGCCACGGACGCATCGCGTGCGCTCGTGCCGTTCAGCGCGCAGGCAACAAAGCCAGCACCTGTTCGACTACCGTGTCGATGCCCAGACCGGTGGTATCGATGCGGACGGCATCTTCGGCCGGACGCAACGGCGCCACCGAACGCTGGGCGTCGCGGGCGTCGCGGGCAAGAATCTCCCGTAGCAGACCATCTAAAGTAACCGAAACCCCTTTGTCTTTCAACTGCTTATAGCGCCTTTCGGCCCTTTCGTCGGCGCTGGCGGTCAGGAACACCTTGAACGGGGCGTCCGGGAAGATCACCGTGCCCATGTCGCGGCCATCCGCGACCAGCCCCGGCGCCTGCCTGAACGCGCGTTGGCGGTCCTTGAGAGCGGCCCGGACTTCCGGGATGGCGGCGATCGCCGAGGCCGCGGCGCCGGCGGTTTCGGTGCGCAGCTCGTCGGTGGCGTCGACCTCGTTGACCAGGACCCTCAGCTCGCCGCGCTCGTCGTCGCGGAAGCCGATGTGGGTGTCGAAGGCGCAGCGGACCAGGGCCGCCGGGTCGGCCAGGTCGAGATCGGCCCAGCCCGCGGCCACGCCGACCGCACGGTAGAGGGCGCCGGAATCGAGGTAATGCCAGCCCAGGCGCTGCGCGACCAGGCGGCTGATGGTGCCCTTGCCCGAGCCCGAGGGCCCGTCGATGGTGAGGACGGGGATACTGCTGTTGTCTGAGGATGCGCTGTTCATGCGTATCATTATGCGACGGCAGCAGGGGTTTTCGGCTCGCGATCGCAGCCGATCGGCGCCAGGTGCCTCTGGGCGCAGGCCCCGGCTCGCCGCGCCCGACCCGCCGAATCGGGCCGCCAAACCCGAGCCCGGCCCCCGCGGCCACGGCTCTCGGCGCATCGTCGCCAGCGTGGCGATTTCGCCCCTCGTCGGCGCCGGCTGGATTTTTTCACGCAAGCACTTGATCGGACGAAGATTTGTCCGCTACAATCGCGGGCTAACTTTTCCACCCCGCTTCTTTCACCTAATTTTTGCCGAGGTCTCTCATGAAGGTCCTGTCCTCCCTGAAGTCGGCGAAGGCCCGTCACCGCGACTGCAAAGTCGTCCGCCGCCGCGGCAAGGTCTTCGTGATTTGCAAGTCGAACCCGCGTTTCAAAGCGCGCCAGCGCTGAAACGAACCAACCGGGTCAAAGCGCGTCAGCGCTGAAACCCGCCGGACGGCTCCTCGCCGTTCGAGGTTCGAAGCAGAAAGCCGCCGCAAGGCGGCTTTCTTCGTTATCCAGCCCGATCCTCCCTCGGCTTCGCCAAACCGTGACGGCCGCACGCTGCCGTTAAGCGTCAGCTTGTGACTAGAATCCCCGCGTCCTTTGACGAGGTGGCTCTTCCATGAAATCGCGTATCGCCGTTGCCCCGCTGTTGCTCGCCCTGCTCGCCTTTTCCGGCGCCGTCTCTGCCGAGACTCTGCTGATCCAGCGCGTGCAGGAGGAAGGCAAGGCTTTGCTGCCGACCCGTGGCCAGAGCATGGACCAGGTCAAGGCGCGCTACGGCGAGCCGACCCAGCGCATGGATCCGCGCGGCGGCCAGAAGCGCCAGTGGCCGCAGATCAACCGTTGGGTCTACCCGGCTTTCACCGTCTACTTCGAGAAGAGCCGGGTGATCGACGTGGTCGCCAACAAGGCCGACGCCGAGGAAATCGGGCCGAAACCGCCTATCCTTTGAGGCTATGAATAAAAACGTATTGCGCTTCCCCGCGGAGTGGGAACCCCAGTCCGCGGTGCTTATCGCTTGGCCGAACGCCGACACCGACTGGGCCGAGCGCCTGGGCGAGGTCGAGGAAACCTATATCGCCCTGGTCGCGGCCATCGTCCGCTACCAACCCGTGCTGATCTGCGTGGCCGACGACGACGTCCAGGCCTATGCCCGCGCGCGCCTGTCCTCGGCGCGCATCGACATGGCCCGGGTGCACTTCATCGAAGCGCCCTACGACGACACCTGGCTGCGCGACTCCGGTCCGATCAGCCTGCGCGACGGCGATGGCTTCCGACTGCTCGACTTCCGCTTCACCGGCTGGGGCGGCAAGTTCGACGCCAGCCAGGACGACCTGCTGGTCGAACGCCTCACCGAGATGGGAACCTTCTCGAACAGTGTTCGTCAAAGCATTGATTTTGCTTTGGAAGGTGGCGCCATTGAGACCGACGGTGCCGGCACCTTGTTGAGTACCTGGCAGTGCCTGCACGAACGCCACCCGCAGGCCAGCCGCGAGGACATCACCGCCAAGCTGGCCGGCTGGCTGCAGCAGGACCGGGTGCTGTGGCTGGACCACGGTTATCTCGAGGGCGACGACACCGACGCCCACATCGACACCCTGGCCCGCTTCGCCGCGCCCGATGCCATCGTCTACCAGGGCTGCGACGACCCCGCCGATTCGCACTACACCGAACTGCAGGCCATGGCGGCCGAACTGGCGGCGCTGCGCACCCGCGACGGCCAACCTTATCGCCTGTTCGCGTTGCCGTGGGCGCAGCCGGTGATCGATGAAAACCGAAGACTGGCAGCTAGTTACGCCAACTTCCTCATCATCAACGGAGCCGTGCTGATGCCGGCCTACGGCGATGCCGCCGATGCCGAGGCCCAGGCCGTGCTGGCCCGAGCCTTCCCGGATCGCGACATCGTCCCGGTGCCCTGCCGCGCCCTGATCTGGCAGAACGGCAGCCTGCATTGCGTGACCATGCAGTTGCCTCAGGGGCTGGTGGCGGGCGACTGAGCCCGCTCCATGCAGGACATGCGCATCGCCTTGCTGATCGCCACCGCTGTGGCGATCAGCCTGTATTGCCTCGGCCTGATCGCGGCCGCATGGTGGGCGCCGTCATTGCGGCGGCTGATGCCGTTCCGTCCGCGTTGGCAGGAGGGTGTGCGCACAGGCCCTTGGGGCATGACTGCGCAAGCGTTTAGCCTGCAATGTCTGGTACTGATGATCGCGACGAAATCGATCGGTTGGGACCATGCGTTCAAATGGACTTTTACCGGCTTTCTCATCAGCGGCGTAGCCACCTTCGCAATCTGGGCCTGCGAAGCCGCGATCGATCAGGAAAGAAATCGCGATTGAAGGCGATCGACGCCGCCACCGCGCGGACGTCCGACGCGTCCCGTCTACAATGACATCGCACCTCGTCTGGACCGCTTACCCATGAAGAAGACCACCCTGCCCGTCGCCCTGATCCAGGACCGCGACCACGGCTCGCGCGAGGCCAACCTGACCAACATCGAAGCTCGCGTCGGCGAAGCGGCGAAGCGCGGCGCGCGCCTGGTGCTGCTGCAGGAACTGCATAACGGGCCGTACTTCTGCCAGCACGAGTCGGTCGCCGAGTTCGACCTGGCCGAGCCGATTCCCGGCCCGAGCACCGAGCGCCTGGCCGCCCTCGCCAAGCAACACGGCGTGGTCCTGGTCAGCTCGCTGTTCGAGCGCCGCGCGGCCGGGCTGTACCACAACACTGCGGTGGTCTATGAGGCCGACGGCTCGATCGCCGGCAAGTACCGCAAGATGCACATCCCCGACGATCCGGGCTTCTACGAGAAGTTCTACTTCACCCCGGGCGACATCGGTTTCGAGCCGATCGACACTTCGGTCGGCCGCCTCGGCGTGCTGGTGTGTTGGGACCAGTGGTATCCGGAAGGCGCCCGTCTGATGGCGCTGGCCGGCGCCGAGCTGCTGCTGTATCCGACCGCCATCGGCTGGGACCCGGACGACCAGCAAGACGAGAAGGACCGCCAGCGCAACGCCTGGATCCTCAGCCATCGCGGCCATGCGGTCGCCAACGGCTTGCCGGTGCTCAGCGTCAACCGCGTCGGCCACGAACCTTCTCCGATCGGTGCCTCCGGCATCCAGTTCTGGGGTTCCAGCCATGTGCTCGGGCCGCAGGGCGAGTTCCTGGCCGAGGCCAAGACCCAGGAGCCGGAGATCGTGATGGCCGAAGTCGACCTCGGCCGCAGCGAACACGTGCGGCGGATCTGGCCGTTCCTGCGCGATCGCCGCATCGACGCCTACGCCGACCTGCTCAAGCGGTACCGCGATTGAACGCGGACGCTCGTCCGTCGCCCTTGCTGCGTCCGGCGGTCGAAGCCGACCTCGACGCAATCACCGTGCTGTATGCGCGGGAAGTGCGCGAGGGCCTGGCGACCTACGAGTACGACGAACCCGATGCCGTCGAAATGCGGCGACGCTGGCGCACGATCGTCGACGCCGGCTATCCCTACCTGGTCGCCGAGCACGACGGCGCTTTCGCCGGCTATGCCTATGCGACGGCCTACCGCAGCCGCATCGGCTATCGCTGGACGGTCGAGAACTCGGTCTACGTCGCCCCGGACTTCCACGGCCGCGGCATCGGCCGTGCCCTGATGCAGCGCTTGATCGAGGACTGCACCGCGCTCGGCTTCCGACAGATGGTCGCGGTGATCGGCGACGGCAGCAACCAGGCCTCGGTGGCTTTGCACGAACGCCTGGGTTTCAAGCCCGGCGGCGTATTCCCCGGCCTGGGCCGCAAGCACGGCCGCTGGCTCGACACCGTGCAGTTGGTACGCGCGCTCGGCGACGGCGACCAGGGCGAGCCCGACGAAGGCGTGCCGGGCCTGCGCTGATCGCCATCCGGCGATAGCTTCGAAGTATCGACGTCCATCGAAGCATCGACGCCCATCGAGGCGTCGGCCTCCCCCGCGTTGAACACTCCGCGCGCCCGGTGCCCATACCGGGCGCCCGACCGTGGCCGCGGATGGCCGCGGTCCGAGTTCTCATTACAGGCAGTCGCACAACCCTCGGGACCGCACTGCGACCCAGGCCCGTGGCAAGGCCGGCGGCGTCCGGTAAGCTGAACAGCAATTGCCGACGAACGGTCACAATAAAACGAACGGACGTGCTATTTTGAATTCATGTCGATGCTGACCGCCACCGTCAAAGGCGCCGCCACCCGCGACGCGATCCTCGAACAGGCCTACGGCATCGCCTCGTCGGCCGGGCTGGAAGGCTTGTCGATCGGCCCGTTGGCGGCCGCGGTCGGCATGTCGAAGAGCGGCGTGTTCGCGCACTTCGGTTCGCGCGAAGACTTGCAGCTGGCGGTGCTCGACATGGCCAGCCAGCGTTTCGTCGAATATGTGCTGTTGCCGGCACTGCAACACCCGCGCGGCCTGCCGCGACTGCGCGCGATCGTCGATGCCTGGTTCGATTGGGCGCGCCACACCGAAGGCGGCTGCGTGCTGCTCGGCGCGGTCAGCGAGTACGACGACCGCCCCGGCACGCTGCGCGATGCCGTGGTCGACCAGCAAAAGCGCTGGCACCAGGTGCTGGGCAAGGCCGTGCAACTGGCCATCGACACCGGCGAGCTCGGCTCCGACACCGACACCGCGCAACTGGCTTTCGAGATCTACGGCGTGGCCCTGGTCGTGCACCACGACTCCGGCCTGTTCGGCTACGACTCCGCGACCGAACGCGGGCGTCGCGCCTACGAGCGCCTGATCGGTTCCTACGCTTCTTCCCCCACCGCCTGAGCGACCGACGAGGTTCGTCATGTATCCGCTTATCGCCAAAATTAGCACGACCGTTCGTAACATGTTGAAACTATACGGCTTGCGCCTGAGTTTCCTGGTCGGCGCCTGGTTCGCGCCCGACGCCACCATGCACCGGGTGGCGACCTTGTTCTGCACGCCGTTCGCCTCGACCCGCACTCGCGCGCTCGCCGCGCCGACCCACGGCGCCCGCGAGGAGTCGCTGGAGGTCGACGGCCAGCGCATCGCCACCTATGTCTGGGGCGACCCGCAGCGCCAGCCTTATGTGTTGTTCGCCCATGGCTGGTCGAGCCATGGCACCCGCATCGCCAAATGGTTGCCGGCGCTGTCGGCTGCCGGCTACGCGGTGGTGGCGTTCGACCAGCCCGCCCACGGCAAGAGCGCCGGCCGCCTCGCCACCCTGCCCGACTTCACCCGCCACCTGTTCGCCGTCGGCCAGCACTACGGCCCGGCTGCGGTGGTGATCGGTCATTCGCTCGGCGGCGCCGCGGCGTTATTGGCGATGGCGCGCGGCATGCGCGCAGAACGCGCGGTGCTGATCGCGCCCGCGGCCGACCCGGTCGCGGCGGTGAAGCGTTTCGCCCGCTTCCTGTGGGTCGGCGAAGACATCTGCCGGCGCCTGTTCGCCTATTACGAGGCGCATATCGGCATCAGCTTCGATTCGCAGCAGGCGCACCGCAACGCGCCCGGCATCGCCAGCCCGGCCCTGATCGTGCACGACCTGGACGACCGCGAAGTGCCTTGGGCCGAGGGCGAGCGTTATGCACGCTACTGGCCCGATTCGCGTCTGCTCAGCACCCAGGGACTGGGCCACAACCGCATCGCCGACGACGGCAGCGTGATCCTCGCCGCCTTGCGTTTCCTGCACGGCGAACAGGTCGGCGACAAAGTGGTGTCCAGCGAGAACCTGCCCTACGGCTTCGCCTGAACCCGGCCCAGNCGGTTCGATGGGAGATCGCTCGTGGGGAGAGCCACCGTGGCGGGCGCGCTGCAATGCCCTCCCGGCCGTTTCGTGAACGCGACCGCGTTCATTGCCGGCCCCGGTTGCAGGCTCTAAGCTCTGCCCCCATACGGTAGGAGTCGCCGTCCGGCAACGGAGCGGCTTCACCCCATCGATTCCACCCGCTTCGGCACAAGACGGCGCCTTTGGGCGCCGTTGTGTTTGCCGGGCCGCCACCGGGCCGCTGCATGCATCCGTTCTCGAGTTCGTCCCTCCGTCGACTGCGCGGGCCGCGCGCATGAGCGAGTCGTTGTTGGCGCAGGCGGGCACCGGCCTGCAGGACGTGCTCGCCACGCAACCGCACGCAGTGGTCGAACGCGACGGCGTGCGCTACACCTTGCTCGGCACCGCCCACGTATCGCAGGCCAGCGTCGACGCGGTGCGCGATGCGGTCGGCAGCGGCGCCTTCGATGCGGTCGCGGTCGAACTCGACCCGCAGCGCCTGCAGGCCCTGACCGATCCGGACGCGCTGGCCAAGCTCGACCTGATCCAGGTGATCCGTTCCGGCAAGACCGCACTGTTCGCCGCCAACCTGGCCTTGGCCGCATACCAGCGCCGGCTCGCCGAACAGCTCGGCATCGAACCCGGCGCCGAGCTCAAGCGTGCGGTGCTGGAGGCGCGGCAGCGCGACCTGCCGGTGCACCTGATCGATCGCGAAGTCGGCCTGACCTTCAAGCGCGCCTCCTCCAAGCTCGGTTTCTGGGGCCGGGCCAAGCTCGGTGTCGGCCTGATCAGCGGCCTGTTCGCCGCCGACGAGGTTGGCGAAGAAGAGATCGAGAAACTCAAGCAAGGCGACATGCTCGAATCGAGCTTCGGCGAATTCGCCGCCGAAAGCCCGGAGCTGTACGAGACCGTGATCGCCGAACGCGACCGCTACATGGCCGCACGCCTGCGCGAGACCCATGGCGATGCGCGCGAAGTGCTGGCCGTGGTCGGCGCCGGTCACCTGCAAGGACTGGCCCGGCATCTGCGCGAAGACACCGAAGACCCGGTCGCCCAACGCACCGCGCTCGAACAGGTCACCACCAAGAGCAAGGTGCCGTGGGTGATGATCGTGATCACCTCGCTGATCATCGCCGGCATCGCCTGGGGCTTCTGGAAGGGCGGCGCAGCGATGGGCGCCGACCTGCTGCTGCAATGGGTGCTGTTCACCGGCGGCCTGGCCGCGCTCGGCTGCCTGCTCGCCGGCGGGCATCCCTTCAGCATCATCACCGCGGCGGTGGTCGCGCCGTTGAAACCGTTCCGCCCCGGCGTGCCGACCGGCGCGCTCAGCGCCCTGGTCGAGGTGCATCGGCGCAAGCCGGCCTACGGCGACTTCATGGCCCTGCGCGACGACGCGCAGACGCTCAAAGGCTGGTACCGCAACCGCGTCGCCCGCGTGGTGCTGAACTTCATGCTGACCAACATCGGCACCGGCATCGGCGTGTGGCTGGCCGGGTTCCGCATCGCGAGCAAGCTGGTCGGTTAAGGGGCCGGATTTACGCCGCGCAGCTTCGCTGTCACCCCCGCCCCCTTTTGAGAAGGGGGCAAGCGCCCGGCGCAGGATCGTTGCAGGCGAGAAAACGGAGCGCGGGGGCCTTCGTGCCGATGACGCTGCGTGGAAGGGCAAGCTCCCGTTGCCCCCTCTTTACAAGGGGGAATTGTCACGAGGCGATCGAGGCAGAAGAGCGGCCGTCGGAATGACGGAGCTCCCGTATCACCAAGGCTCAACGAATCGGCAGTTTCAGGCGCCGTCCGTTCCAGTCCAGGACCACACCGTCGGTCCTGATCGCGACCAGCACGGCATCGCCGATGCGGCCGCCTTCGGACAGGCGCTGGCCGTCGATGATCACGAACCGCTGCGCCGGTGCGTCGTTCCACATGTGCATGCTCAGTTTGAGCGGCGGCAGCTGTTTGCGCTCGGCGACCGGAAGGTCGGCGAGTAGCAGCAGGCCTTCGTTGCGTTCGACGGCCACCGGCGCCGGCGGCGCGGGCGGTGCTACCGGCAACGGTTCCGGCACCGCGATGGGCGGCGCCGGCCGAGGTTCCGGCGCCGGCGGCGCGCGCGGCGCGACCGCGACGGTCTCTTTATTTGTCTCTCTCTCCGGCTTCGTATCCGCAGGCGCCGGGGGCGCTGGCGCCGCGACGACGGCCGGGCTCGCCGGCACCGGTGCGGGTGCCGCCGGCCTTGGCTCTGGCTCTGGCTCTGATTCTGATTCTGGCACCGGCTTGACCGGAGCAGCAGGCGACTCGGCGATCGCGGGCGCTTCGATCCGAGGCGGCCCGGCATCGGCGATCCGATCGCGCTGGCCGACTTCGCCCGTGCTATCGGCGAGAGGTTCGACGGGCGGGCTCTGCCGGCTGCCGAACCACCAGGCAAGCGCAGCGACGACGACCGCAGCGAGCACCAGCCACCACCCGATCGGCGTGGACTGACGCTGCACGCGGGCGACCGGCGGCAGTTCCGCATACAGGTCGGGCGACTCGCCGCGTCGGCGTTCGGCCTCGGATTTGCGCAGGGCTTCGAGAATCAACGACATCGTTTACTCCAGCACCGACTGCAGACGCGGGCCTGCGTCGCCGGACGACAGCGCCAGCATGGTCTCCGGACCGACGACGCCGTCGCTGAGCAAACCGCGTGCGGTCTGGAAACGACGCACGTCCTCGATGCTCGCGCCACCGGCCGCGGTCGCGCCGAGCCGCGTGCGCAACCACTCGCCGCGTACACCGCCGGCGCGCGGCGACAACGACGACGCCAAGCCCTCCGGGCCGCGCCATACAGCGGCATACTCGCCAGTCCATAAACGTTCGAGTGCGGCGCGCTCGGTGTCGAATGAAGTCCCGTCCAGCGACAAACGCACCTTGCTCGCATCTACCCCGCTCAGCAGCACCCAGGGGTCGCGGACGCCGAGGCGCAGATGCAGCAGCACCGGACGGCCGAACTGGACCAGTTTTTCCAGACTCGCCTCGCCGCGCAGGCAATAGACTCCAGGAGCGATAGGAGGGACACATCGCGATGCTGCGGCAACGGCCGCCTCATCCGTCGGCAGCTGCCACGCGCTCAGCAACTGCCGCCATGCCGGTAGCGAAGCGACCTCGGCCGCAGCGACACGCTGCGCGAAAGCGGTCTCGTCCAAATGCGGCGTTGCAGTCGGGTCCTTCGCTACAGCCGCCCGTTCCGTACTCGCTTCGGTCTTCGCTGCCGATGGCGTCTTATCCGCATCCGTGGTTCCGGCCTGGCCGCGCGGCTTGGCCGAGGTCTTCGCGATGAGCGCGCTGTTCCCCGCCCCGGCCTGGCCCGTCGATGCGTTCGCCGTGGCCGGTGGCGGCTGTGTCCACCACCACAGCGCGCCGAGCGCCAACGCCACTATGACCGCGGCAGAAAGAATGGCGAGGCGTTGATGCGAAACGCCTCGCTGGCTCGGCGCCAGCGCTTCGGCAGCGGCCCGGTTCACGGTGCTCTCGTCGACCTGGATGTTGTCGTGAGCGTAACCGCCGAGCAAAGCGCGCTCGGCGATCACGTTGATCAGTCTCGGCACGCCGCCGGAATGCGCGTGAATGCGCTTGATCGCGCCGGGCGTGAACGGCAAGCGCTGACCGCCCGCGATGCGGTAGCGATGGCGCAGGAAGGCCGTGGTTTCGTCCGCGCTCAACGGGGTCAAGTGGAAACGCGCGGTGATGCGCTGCGAGAGTTGGCGCATGTCGGGGCGCGCGAGCATGACGCGCAGCTCCGGCTGGCCGAGCAGGATGATCTGCAGCAGCTTCTGGGTATCGGTTTCCAGGTTGGTCAGCAACCGCACCTGCTCCAGCGCTTCCAGCGAGAGGTTTTGCGCCTCGTCGATGATCAACACCACCCGCAGGCCCTGCGCATAGGCGCCGAGCAGGTAGGCATTGAGCGCGTCGACCAGGGCCTTGACGCTGCCGCGCTTGCCGGCCAGATCGAGGTGCAGTTCCTCGCAGATCGTTTCCAGCAGCTCGACCGGGGTCAGGCGCGGGTTCAGCACCAGGGCGACGTGGGTCTTCTCCGGCAGTTGTTCGAGCAGCAACCGGCACAGGGTGGTCTTGCCGGTGCCGACTTCGCCGGTGAGCTGGACGAAACCGCCGCCCCCACCCTGGCCGATGCCGAACAGCAGGTGCGCGAGCGCATCCCGGTGACGCTCGCTGAGAAACACGAAGCGCGGGTCGGGGGTGATCGAGAACGGCGGCTCCTTCAGGCCATAGTGCTCGAGGTACATGCGCGTCGTCGTGGCTTCGAGGCGCTTAGCCTGCCACGAATCGGGGGCATCGTCGCTGCGAGGCAGCGCACGGATTCGGCGGTCGCGCCTCGCGAACGAGGTGCCGCAATGCCCAGGTCCGAGCGGGCCTCTCGGCCGGGGTGGCCGGCCGCGCCCCTCGTACAGGGGCACGGCCATGCGCTCAGGCCGCACTTCGCAGGTGGGTCGGCGGCTCAGGCCTATGGGCGAATCTGCCGCTCAAACCGGCAATCCAGCGCCCTCGCCCGCCTGCGCATCCGACGCTGCGGACTTGCCGCGCGCCCGGCCTACGATCCGGGCGGTGCTGGCACGCATATCGTCGAGGATGCTGTAGATCGTCGGCAGGAACAGCAGGCTGACCACGGTCGAGAACGCCAGGCCGCCGGCCACCGCGCGCGCCATCGGCGAATAGGCCAGGCCGCCCAGCACCACGGTGTCGCTCAACGAAATCGGCACCATCGCCAGGATCGCCGTGCCCATGGTCATCATGATCGGACGCAGGCGCTCGCGGCTGCCTTCGACCAGGGCCTCGTTGCGCGACAGGCCGCGTCTGCGCAGGTTGTTGATGTGCTCGACCATGACGATGCCGTTGTTCACCACCACGCCCATCAGCACCAGGATGCCGATGAAGGCCATGACCGTGAACGAACTGCCGGTCAGCCAGAACAACCAGAACACGCCGAAGATCGAGAACACCACGCAGCTCATGATCGCCGCCGGGAACAGCAGCGACTCGAACACCGCCGCCATCACCACGTAGATCATCACCAGGGCGATGATGAGGTTGAACATCATCTGCTTGCCCGCGTCGTCGTCGCGCTCGAACGAGCTGCCGTCGAAGCTGTAGCTGTAGCCGGCCGGGAACGCGATCTTCTTCAGCGCTTCCTCCATTGCCTTGCGCGCGTCCGGCGTGGTCGCCTTGCCGTTGAGGCTGGCCAGGATGGTCAGCGTGGTCTGCCGGTCGTTGCGGTTGATCTGGCTCGCGGTCGGGCGCAGGTTGACGTCGACCATCGCCAGCAGCGGCACGCTGCGACCGTCGCTGGAACGCACGGTGAACTCGGCCAGATTCTCGATGCCGTACTTTTCCGCGCCGGCGAAACGCGCCCACACCGGCACTTCGGTTTCCCCGCGCTGGAAGTCGCGCAACTGCGCGCCGCGCAGCGCCAAGCCGACGAAGCGCGAGACCTCCTCGACGCTGAAACCGAACGACGCCGCGCGTTCGCGGTCTACCTTCACGTTGAGCTCGGTATTGCGGTCGCCGACGTCCACGCGCACATCGCGCAGCTCGGGGCGGCGCGCGAGCATCGGGATGATGTCGCGGGCCAGTTCGGTCAGCGTCTCGGTCGAGTCGCCGACCAACTGGACCTGGACGTTCTTGCCCCCGCCCTGACCACCGTCCTGATCCTGGCCCACGCTGATCTCGGCCTTGGCCGATTTCGGCAGCGCCTTGGCGATCGCGTCGACCAGCGGCTTGTTGTTTTCGACTTCGTTCTCGTTGAACTGCAAACGCGTGCCGCCCTCGCGCCCTTGCTCGCTGAAGAACGAATAGATCTGCTTGATGTGGTACTGCTTGCGCCGCGCCTCCAGGAATTGCTCGACCTTGAGGATCTCCTGCGACATCTGTTCGCGGGTGTAGCTGCCCTTCCATTGGTATCCGATGAAGGCTTCCTTGCCGCCGTCGTTGCCGAACATGTCGAACTTGGTCTGGGTCGCCGGAAACAGGCTGATAAGCACCACCAGCGCGATGCCGATCACGCTGAGGCCGCGATGCTCCAGGGTCCAGCGCAGGAACCGCGCATACGAGCGCTGCAGCCACGGGATCAGCCCGGTGGTGGTGTTGACCGCGGGCGGCGTCTTCATCCGCGCCGAGATCATCGGAATCAGACTCACCGCGACCAGCCACGACGCCAGCAGCGAGACCGAAATCGTGATGGCGATCTGCGACATGAAGATGCTGATGTCGTTGGTTTCGCCGATCAGGTTGGGCAGGAACACGATGCAGTGGCACAAGGTGCCGGCCGACAGCGCGATGGCGACGTGGCGCGTGCCCAGGATCGAGGCCAGCTGCGGCTGCTCGGGCATCTTCTCGCGTTCTTGATAGATGCTCTCGACCACGACCACGGCGTTGTCGACCAGCATGCCGACCGCAAGCAGCAAGCCCATCAGCGACAACACGTTGAGGGTCACGCCGATGAAGTGCATGAAACCCAAGGTCATCACGAAGCAGATCGGGATCGCCAGGGTCACCATCAGGGTGGAGGGCCAATGGCGCAGGAAGAAGAACAGCACCGCGATCGACAGCAGCAGACCGATCGCGCCGGCTTCGCCCAGCTCCAGCAGGGAGCTGGTCACGTCCTCGCCCTGGTTCTGCACCACCTTGATCTCGATGTTGCTGAGCGCCGGCTGGGCGCGGATCGCCTCGACTTCGGCCAAGGCCAGTTTCGACACCTCCACCAGATTGGCGCTGCGTTCCTTGAAGATATCCAGGCCGATCGCTGGGCGGCCGTCGAGACGCCGGCCGGTCTCCAGGCGCGCGGGCTTGAGCCGCACGTCGGCGATGTCGCGCAGCTTGAGGCCGCTGGTGTTGATGACCAGGTTGCGGAACTGCTCCAGGTCGGCGACCTGCCCGATCGGCTGCACCCGCAGCCGTCGTCCGCCGTCCTCGATCTGGCCGGCGGAAATCGAGAAGTTGAGTGCCTGCAGGCTCTTGGTCAGGGTATTGAGATCGACGCCGTGCGCGACCATGCGGTCGGGCAGGATCGCGATCTCGACCTCGTTGGGCGAAGCGCCGCCGATTTCGACCTTGGCCACGCCGGGAATACGCTCCAGTCGACGCTTGAACTCGCGGTCGATCAGGTCGTATTCGCGGCTGAGGTCCATGTCGCCGGCCAGCCGCACTTGCAGGATCGCCTGGTCGGCGCTCGACCACTTGAACACGAAGTAGCGCTGAAAGCCCTCGGGCAGATCGTCGACGATAGCGTCGATGCGTTCGCGCGCCTCCGAGGCCGCGATGGCGATATCGCGGTCCCAGTCCTTGAACTCCATCTGGATGGTCGCAGAGTCCGAGGTAGCGCTGCCGCGCATGGTTTTGATGCCGGTCATCGTCGCCAGCGCCTCTTCGGCGGGGCGCAGGATGGTCCGTTCGACCTCTTCCGGGGTGGACCCGTCGTAAGGCAGCTGCACCACCAGGAACGGCGCGGTGATGTCCGGCAGCGATTCCAGCGGCAGGCGCACCGCCGCGATCAGGCCGATCACGAACATCGACACGAACAACATGATGGTCGTGATCGGCCGCTTGATGCTGATCTCGGCAACGCTCATGTCAGTGCGCCTCGGCCAGCGGATCGTTGTCGTGGCCGATCTTGTCGGCGGCCACTCTGGCTTCGCGCTCGGCCTTGCGCACGCGGTTGCGGTAATACTCGTCGCCGCGGCGGTCGAGCAGGTCGTAGACCACCGGGATCACCACCAGGGTCAACAGGGTCGATACCAGCAGGCCGCCGATCACCGTGATCGCCATCGGCGAGCGCACTTCGGCGCCTTCGCCGGTGGCGATCGCCAGCGGCAGGAAGCCGAACAAGGTGCACAGGGTGGTCATGATGATGGGGCGCAGTCGCGAGCGCGCGCCCTCGATCAGGGCCTCGCGCTTGGGCATGCCGTGCTCGCGCAACTGGTTGACCTTGTCGATCAGGATGATCGCGTTCTTCACCACCAGGCCGACCAGCAGGATCAAGCCGATGAACACCACCACCGACACCGCCGAACGGGTCAGCAGCAGCGCCAGCACGGCGCCGACCAGGGCCAGCGGGATGGTGAACAAGATCACGAACGGATGCAGCAGCGACTCGAACTGCGACGCCATGACCAGATACACCAGGAAGATCGCCAGACCGAACGCGAACAACAGCGAGTTGATCGACTGCTGCAGTTCCTCGCCCTGGCCGCCGATGTGCATGCGCACTTCCGCGCTCAGCGGTTGCTCGCGGACCAGCTTCTGTACTTCGGCAATGGCGCCGCCGAGGTCGATATCGCGCAGGTTCGAGGACACGATCGCCACGCGCACCTGATCGGCACGGTGGATCTCGCTGGGACCGCTGGTGGCGACGACGTCGGCCACCGACTCCAGGGTCACCGGGCGGTTGCTACCGGGATTGACGATCAGGCGCCGGATGCTATCGATCGAGGCGCGGTCGGACTCGCGGGCACGCACCAGCACGTCGATCTTGCGGTCGCGGAAGCTGTAGCGCGTGGCGATGTCGCCGCGCACTTTCTTCACCACCACGTCGGCGATATCGCGGGTGGCCAGGCCGAACGCGCCGGCGCGGTCCTGGTCGAAACGGATCTGGATCTCCGGGAAGCCCTGTTCGACCGTAGATTTAACGTCGGCGAAATGCGGGCTGCCGCGCAACAACTTGGCCATGTGCTGGCCGGCGCGCTGAATGGTTTCCAGGTCCTGGCCGCGCAACTCGATTTCCAGCGGCGTGGAGAAGCTGAAGAGCTGCGGCCGTGCGAAGTCGACCTGCGCGCCGGGATGGCCCTGCATGGTGCGGCGCAGGCGCTCGGTTTCTTCGGCTTCGATCTCCTTGCTGCCGCCGTCGGCCATCACCACGGTGATCTTGCCGATGTTCTCGCCGCTCTCGGTCGGGTTGGCGTCCAGGCGCGTACCGCTGCCGCTGACGCCGAACCAGGCGTGGATACCCGGGTCCTTGGCGTGCTTCTCCTGGATTTCGCGCACCAGCCGGTCGGTCTCGCGCAAGGGCGTGCCCGGCGGCAGCTTGACGGTCATGTCGAAGCGGTCCTGGGCCAACTGCGGAATCAGGTCGGCGCCGAGCAGCGGCACCGCCGCCAGAGTCGCCACGAAGGCCGCGCCGGCCAGGCCGAGCACCAGCACCCGATGGCCCATCGCCGCCGGCAACAGCTTCAGATAGCCGCGTTCGGCGCGCTCGTAAGGCGCCATCGCCAGATCGCTGGCCTTGCCCATGACCGGCCCGACCACCGCACCGAGGACGCGCCAAACGCGCGTCACCGCCCAGGCGATGCCGAAGAAGGTCCCGCGCACCGCCGTAGCGATCGCATAAGGCGGCCACGCCAGCACCTTCAGCAACCGGTTGCGCGGCTGCCAGCGCGGATGCGGCGCTTCTTCCTGGAAGCCTAGCGTCGGCCGGCCACGCAATGCACTCAGCATCGGGATCAGGGTCATCGATACGATCAACGAGATGCCGATCGCCAAAGCCACGGTCAAGGCCTGGTCGCGGAACAACTGGCCGGCGATGCCTTCGACGAACACCAGCGGCAGGAACACCGCGATCGTGGTCAGGGTCGAGGCGACCACCGCCATGCTGACCTCGCGGGTACCGGTGACGGCCGCTTCGAGAATGCCGAGCCCGCGTTCGCGCGCCTTGGCGATGCTCTCCAATACGACGATCGAATCGTCCACCACCAGGCCGGTGGCCAACGCCAGGCCGCCCAGCGACATCACGTTGAGGCTCAGCCCCAGGCGATCCATGAAGAAGAACGTCGCGATGATCGAGACCGGCAGCGACAGGCCGATCACGAAGGTGCTCCAGCCGTCGCGCAGGAACAGAAAGATGATCAAGACCGCCAGGAAACCGCCGATCACCGCATCTTTCTTGACGTCGGCGATGGCGTGGCGGATGAACTGCGACTGGTCGTCGATCGTGGTCAGTTCCACGTCCGGCGGAATCTGCTCCTTGATCTGCTTCAGGCGTTCCTGGATCGCGTCGGCGGTGGCGACGGTGTTGGCGTCGCCTTCCTTGTAGATCGCCAGTTCGACCGCTTCGGTGCCTCCCAGGCGGATGATCGCCTCGCGCTCCTTGAAGCTCTGGCGGACCTCGGCGATGTCCTTCAGACGCACCGGCTTGCCGCCGGCCGCGGTGCTCTGCTCGCCCGAGGACGCGCTCTGCACCGAAGCCGCCGCTGCCATCGCGTCGGCCGAACCGGAAGCGGCGGCCACGCGCGCCATTTCCGCGGCGGCGTCGGCCGCGGCATTGCCGCCGGCCTTCTGCGTGGTCACCAGCATCTCGCGGATTTCCGGCACGCTGGCGAATTCGTTGACGGTGCGCACCAGATAGCGCTGCGCGCCCTCTTCCAGGCGTCCGCCGGAAATGTTGATGTTTTCCTGCTTCAGGCGCTGGATGACGGTGTCGATCGGCAAGTTGAGCTGGGAAATTTTCTGCTGGTCGATATCGACCTGGATTTCGTCCTCGAGACCGCCGCCGACCTTGACCGCGGCGACACCGTCGACCGGTTCGAGCTTTTTCTTCAGGTCGTCGTCGGCGTAGCGGCGCAGTGCCGTCAGCTGACGGATCGCCTCGCTGTCGCCGGCCTTGGCGCCATTCTTATTGGACAGCGCGATGCGCAGGATCGGCTCGGTCGAGGGATTGAAACGCAGCAGCACCGGCTTCTTGGCTTCCAGCGGCAACTGCACGATTTCCATCTTGTCGCGCACCTCCAGGCTGGCCTGGTCCATGTCGGTGCCCCAGGCGAACTCGAGCACGACGTCGCTCTGGCCGGTGCGCGAGACCGACTTGAGCTTGCGCAAGCCCTTGACCACGCCGACCGCCTCTTCCAGCGGTTCGGAGATCAGGGTTTCGATTTCGGTCGGCGCCGCGCCGGTGTACTCGGTGCGCACGGTCAAGGTCGGATAACTCAGATCCGGCAGCAGGTTGACCTTGAGGCTGTTCAGCGCAATCAGGCCGAACAGCAGGAAAGTGATCGTCACCATCGCCACGGTGACGCGGCGGCGGGTGGAAAACTCCACCAAGTTAAAGGACGTCGTGTCCGAAGGCTGAGCCACAGTCAGTCCCCACGTTCATAAAGGTTGCGAACGACGCGACCGCAGCGGTCGCGTCGGGCTGCGGCCGCGCCGGCTTACTGCTTGGTAGCGGGGCCGGTGGCGGCGCTGGCGACGGCCTTGGGCTGGGCCGTATTGATCAACTGCACCTCGGTCCCTTCGCGCAACGCCGTCTTGCCCGCGACCACGACCTGGTCGCCGAGCTTGAGGCCGTCGCGGACCTCGGCCCAGGCGCCGTCGAGATAGCCCAGCTTGACCGGGACGCGCGAGACCTTCTTGCCGCGCACCACGAACACCGCCGGGTCGCCCTCGTCGTCGAGCAGCGCCGCGCGCGGCACCACCAGCGCATCGGCACGGTTGTCGTAATCGATGCGCAGGCGGCCGAACATGCCCGGCTGCAGCGTGCCGCCGCCTTCGAAGGCGCAGATCACCCGGAACGTGCCGCTGCCGGAATCGACCACCGGGGCGACGCGGTCGACCGTGCCGGTGAAGACCTTGCCGGGCATGGCATCGACCTGCATCTGTACCGGCAAGCCCGCTTTCAGCGTGGCCAGCTCGCGCTCGGGCACGTTGAGCGTGGCCTCCAGGCGCGAGGTGTCGACGATGCGGATGATCGGCGAGTTGATCTGGACGAAGTTGCCGGTCTTGATCGAACGCGAGGCGACGATGCCCGAGATCGGCGCTTCGACCTTGGCGTAGGACAGCTCCAGGTTCGCCATGCGATTGGCGGCGCGGGCGTTCTCCAGGTCGTAGCGCAGTTGGTCGTTATCGTTGGCGCTGAGCAGACGCTGTTCGG
The DNA here is from genome assembly GCF_052045105.1 of Lysobacter sp. 22409. NCBI lineage: Bacteria > Pseudomonadati > Pseudomonadota > Gammaproteobacteria > Lysobacterales > Lysobacteraceae > Lysobacter > Lysobacter sp. 22409. The sequence continues at coordinate 47,255 of NZ_JBQEOE010000015.1, forward strand.
CCAGTTGCTTGGAGCGGGCGTAGTTGGCCTCGAGCTTGCGCATGGTGGCGTTGGTCTGGGCGGCCTGCAGCTCGGCGCGCGCCGAGTCGAGCCGGACCAGGATCTGGCCGGCCTGCACGTGCTGGCCTTCCTCGACCATCACCGCGAGCGCCACGCCCGAGGTCTTGGCCACCACCTGCGATTCGGCCCGCGCCTCCAGCGGCGCAGTACCGGTGTAGCTGGCCGCGATCGCGCGCCGCGTCGCCTGGGCGACCTCGACCGGAACCGCTTCCGATGCTTTGTCCTTGGCTTCCTTGGCCTGCGCTTCCGCAGCGCCGGCGCCGCCCTTGCAGGCCGACAGGCCGAGCACACAGGCCAGGGCCAGGGCGGCGACTGCCACCGTGCCGCCCATTGCCGGACCGCTCTTGCGGATATTGGTGAGTTGACGCATTCGAGACGACCCCAAGCTCTAGTTTTTTCGTCGGTTACCGGTCGTATGCCGGTGTTGTATATAGGTATATCACCGGCCCTGAAAACCACCATCCGCCGAAGGTAATGGTGACTGGAGCCATGCATTTATTCTGAGGCACGGTTAGCGCGAGCGATGCCGATCGCGCGCCTGCGGCGGCCTCGGGCGGCGCGCCAGCGCCACCCGCCGAGTATGGATGCGCTCAAGGACGACTTCGTTGCAGTCGCATGGCCGGCTATACTCGCCGACTTATGCGCGGCTCCGGCCCTGCACAGCCAGCCACCACCTTTCGCTAGCCATTCGAGATTGCGGACTAGACATGATGCGACCGCTGATGATCGCCGCCTGCTTTGCCCTGACCCTGGCCGCCATGACGGCGCACGCCGAGGAACCCGCCAAGGCGCCGGCCCCCACCGCCGCCGCCGCCATTCCGGCGCCCTCGGCCACTCCGGCCGCCGCGCCGGCCATCAAGGGCAGTGCCGAGACCGGCCGCCAACTGACCTATACCTGCCAGGGCTGCCACGGCGTCACCGGCTACAAGAACGCGTACCCGAACTATCACGTTCCCAAGATCGTCGGGCAGTCGCCGGAATACCTGACGAATGCGCTGACCGAATACAAGAAAGGCACGCGCAAGCACCCGACGATGCAGGCCCAGGCTCAGAGCTTCTCTGACCAGGACATCGCCGATATCGCCGCCTTCCTTTCCAGCGCCAAGTGAGCCGCCCCATGACGAACTCCAGCTTCTTCAAGAGCGGCCTCGCCATCGCCCTGTTCTCGGTCCTGACCCTCGCCGCCTGCTCGCAGGGCGGTGAAGTCCCGGCCGGCCATTCTTCGGCCGACCGCGACGCCGGCCACACTTCGTCGTCGGCGGGCCTGCCGGCCGGCAACGTCGCCGCGGGCGAGAAGCTCGCCAGCGTCAAGGGCAAGGCCACCGGCCAGTCCTGCGTCGACTGCCACGGCGCCGAAGGCAATGCGCCGATCGACCCGACCTACCCGAAGCTCGCCGGCCAGTACCACGATTACATCGCGCACTCGCTGCAGATGTACCGCGACGGCGACCGCGAGCACCCGCTGATGTCGAGCCAGGCCAAGGATCTGAACGATCAGCAGATCGCCGATCTCTCCGCCTACTTCGGTTCGCGCCAGAAAAGCCAACTGCGCGACCTGCACGGCATCCACTGAGCCGTCGCGCGGCCTCGCCGCGCAGTCGATCAGAAACAAACGGCCCGCATCAGCGGGCCGTTTTCGTTTGCGGCGGCATTTGCGAAAGAGCCGCTGCTGCCCGAGCCCTGGCGAACTGCGCTACCGCGACAACTAGCGCAGTCCAGCCCTCTGGAACCAGGCATCCAATCCAGCGACCGCCTTCACCCGCCCGGCGGCGGCCGCACGCTGCCGTTGTCTTCCTGCAGATGCGGCTTGAACGGGATATCCGGCGGCGGGCGCGCGGTGGCCGGTTGTTCGTTGAGGTTCGGGTCGTTGATGCCGCAACTGCCGCCGAGCATCAGCAGGGCGACCGAACACTGGATGCTTTTGCCCTTGCTGCCCGGGATCGGAATCATCACCGTCTGCACGCTGCGCCGGACCCACTCGGCCAGCAGGGTCTCGTTCGGGCGCCAGTACTTGTCGAGCGCGGTCGGCTCGTAATCGGTGGGCTTGCGCCGCAACCAGGTGCCGGCGCGGTCGAGGTCCTTGATCTCGGCGGTGATCGTGCCCGGCGGTTTGCCCGGCGAAGCCGAGCCCGGCGCATCGGCCAGACGCACGCTGCCGTCGCTGTTGTACAGGCCCGGCGTGTCGCCGCGCTGACCGCCGGGCTGGTTGCGGGTGGAATCGCCCCAATCGTCGCCGCGCTTCGGCGACGACCAGGTCCCGGGCGCGGGCGTCGGTTTCGGGCCGGCGCCGGCGGTCGCCGCCGGCGGGCTCGAACTCGCGGCCGGGGCCGAACTCGAAGCGGCAGGCTTGGAACTGGACGCACTGGCCGGCGCGCTGGTGATGGTCGAAGCCGAGGCCGGAAACGGCGCCGTAGCCGGCGCGCTGCTCGGCGAGGATGCGGTCGAGGCCGCCGCGGACGGCGTGGGGATGTCGGCGATGCGCACCTGCGGCGCGGTCGAGGGCAGCTGCGGCGCCGCGATCGATGGCGTCGGCAACTCGCGCACCGGCATCCGCGACAGCGGCGCAGGCACGTCGCGCACGCTCACTTCGCGCGGCTGCACCGCGATGCTCGGCGCGGCGATCTCGCGCTGCGGCAATTCGCGCGCGATCGGCTGCACCGGCGCCGGCACGTCGAGCGACGGCACCGGCTGGGTCTTGGCTTCGAGTTGCGGCACGCGCGGGGTGTCGTCGAGGCGGCGACGCGTCGGCGGCAACACGAAGATCTGCGGCGAATCCGGCACTTCCTTGCTGACCATCACCGGTTGCTCGACGGTCGGCGCCGGCAGTTGCGGTTCGGGCACGTCGCGCTGCGGCACCTCGGGCAAGGTCGCCTGCAGTTCCGGGGTCGGCAAGGGCGCATCCGCCGCCAATTGCGGCGGCGAAGGCTCGGCCGGGGCCGGCTGTTGCTGGGTGGGCTGTTGCTGGGTGGGCTGCTGCGCCTGCGGGGTCTCGGCCTGCGGCTGGTCGCTCGGCTGCTGCGAGCCGCCGCCGGGTTCCTTCGGCGTGCCCTCGCCGATGTATTCGATCATGGTGACGTTCTCGCCTTCCGGCGGCGGCCGGGTGGCGAAGAACTGCAGATACATCAGCCAGATCAGCAGGCCGGCGACGAAGATGTGCCAGACCAGCGAGAACGCGCCGGCGATCCAGCGCAGCCAGCGCTCCTCGCGCTCCGGCGGTTGCCATTGCTGACGCCACAGGGTCGCGAAGGCCTGCCAACGGTTGAGCATGGCCGCGCGCGGCGGCGGTTGCGCCAAGGGCCGCTGCGCGATCACCGCGACCAGTGCGTCCGAAGTCGCGCCGGTCACCGCACCGCTGCGTTCCTGCAACGACTCCAGCCAGCTTTGCCAGCCCGCCGGGAATTCGCCCGGCGGGGGCGAATCGCGCCGCATGGAAAGCCGCAACCGGCGTTGCAGTGCTTCGATGACGGAGGCGGCGGTGGGCATAGGCTGCGCCGCGCCGGAATCAGGCGGCGGTGTCTCGGGGGATGTACGGCGCGTCACCGGTCTCGTGATCGGTGGCATCGCGTACCGCGGTCACGCCCGGCACCTTGGTCATCAAGGTGGTTTCGATGCCCTGCTTGAGGGTCACGTCGGCCATGCCGCAACCGTGGCAGCCGCCGCCGAAGCGCAGCACGACCACGCCGTCGGCGGTCACTTCCTGCACCGAGACATGGCCGCGGTGCTGGGCGAGCTGCGGGTTGACCTCGTGCTCGACCACCCAGCGCACCCGCTCGACCAGCGAGGCCGAATCGGTCGGCGCCTCGCCCTTGATCTTGGGCGCGCGGATCTGCAGCTGGCCGCCGGTGGCCTTGACCTCGTAATCGATCTCCGCGCCGTCCAGGTACTGCACGCTGTCGGCGCGCAGCCACAGGGTGAAGCCCTCGCAATCCACCGCCCATTCGTCGCCGGTCAGATCGGCCGGTTCGGCGAACTCCAGGCGCACGTCGGCGCGCGGCGTACCCGGATGCACCGCCGACAGCCGCACTCCGAGCCCCGGCAGGGCCTCGCGCTCGATGAGCTTGCGGAAGTGGTTTTGCGCGGATTCGGAAATATTGATCATCGGGCTATTCTAGCGGGGTCAGCACGGCGTGAAGCCGCGTATGCATCCTACGACCGTCGGCGATACGATTCCGTTCATGGAAGGCGGTCGCCGCGCAGAAGCTATGCCGCGGCGCCATCGCCGGGCCGCCCAGGAGTCCGCAGCATGAACGATCTCATCCCCCTGTCCCAGGCCCATTGCATCGTGCGCCGGGGCATCGAACACAAGCTCAGCGAAGCCCGCATCCGCGAGCTGCTGCCCGAGGTGCCGGGCTGGGAGCTCGCCGAAGACGGCCATGCCCTCACCCGGACCTTCCGTTTCGACGACTATTATCGAACGATGGCTTTCGTGAACGCCTTGGCCTTCATGGCCAATCGCGAAGACCATCATCCCGATCTCGGCGTCCATTACGACCGTTGTGTGGTGCGGTATTCGACCCACGACGTCGGTGGCCTGAGCGAGAACGACTTCATCTGCGCGGCCAAGGCCGACGCTCTGACCGGTTGATCCCGCCATGAACCCAATCCGCAGCAACTCCCGCCTCTCGCCGCGTCTGCTCCCGATGCTCGGCGCCGCCCTGCTCGCCCTGGTCGCCGCCGGCTGCGGCGAACGCGCCGCGGATGCGCCGATCATTCCATCCACGCCGCTGCGCGCGGTCGACACGCCGCCGCCGGATTACCCGCAGGAGATCGGTTGCGACCAGATCGGCGGCAAGGTCGTGCTGCAGCTCAGCGTCGGCCCGGACGGCAAGCCGAAGAAAGTCGACGTGCTCGAAAGCAGCCGCACGCCGGCGCTGGACCAGGCCGCGATCAAGGGCGTGCAGCGTTGGCGCTTCGAGGCCGCGACCCGCAACGGCAAGCCGGTGTCGACCGACATCCAGGTCCCGGTGACCTTCCACTCGCCGACGACACGCCCGGAGCATTGCGGCTGAGGCCACTGCGCGCAGTAAATCCAGTCAGACGACAACGCCGGCCTGAGCCGGCGTTGTCCGTTCGGAGCAATCGCATCAGGCCGGAGCGCCTGGTACCGAAGCCTGATCCGCCGGGCCGCTCCCCGCAGGCAGCGACTGCGCGGGGACTTCGGCTCAGCCCAGGCGATCCAGCACTTCGACCAGCTCCGGAGCCAGCGGCGCGTTGAGCAGATACGGCTCGCGGCCGCCGTCGAGGGCGAACTCCAGGGTCGAGGCGTGCAGGAACAGGCGCTTGAGACCGGCCTGCTCGCGCAGGCGCTTGTTGGCCTCGACTTCGCCGTACTTGTCGTCGCCGGCGACCGGATGGCCGATGTGCTGGGCATGCACGCGGATCTGGTGGGTGCGGCCGGTTTCGATCCGCACCTCGCAATACGATTGCCCGCCGCGCCGCTCCAGCACTTTGAAGTGGCTCAGCGACGGCTTGCCGTCGCGGTGCACCTGGACATGGCGCTCGCCGCCCTGGCGCAGGCCGATGTGCAGGGCCGCGTCCACGCTCATCACGCCCTCGGGCATGCGCCCGGTCAGCAGCGCCAGATAGCGCTTGGCGATCCCGCCCTCTTCGCGCATCAAGGCCTGCATCTCGGTCAGCGCCGAACGCTTCTTGGCCACGATCAGCAGCCCGGAGGTGTCGCGGTCGAGCCGGTGCACCAGCTCCAGGGTCTGGCCCGGGCGCAGCGCGCGCAGGGTCTCGATGGCGCCGAAACTGATCCCGCTGCCGCCGTGGCTGGCGACCCCCGAGGGCTTGTTCAGGGCGAGCAGGCGCGCGTCCTCGAACACGATCGCCGCGTCGAGGGCGTCCATGAACCCCTTCGGCGGGGTCGGCTTGTCGCCCTGTTCGCTGAGACGAACCGGTGGAATGCGCACCTCGTCGCCGGCCTCGAGCTTGCGCTCGGCCTTGGCGCGGCCGCCGTTCACGCGCACCTGGCCGGAGCGCACGAGCTTGTAGATCAAGGACCTGGGCGCACCTTTGAGTTGGCCCAGGAGGAAATTGTCGAGCCGTTGACCTTCACGATCTTCGGGTACACGCACCGTCCGTGCGCCGGTGTTACCGGAGTTTGCTGTCTGGGTCATCCCGAAGCGTTATCTGTTACACTCGCGACGCGAGATAAGGTTTTGATTTCGCTGGGAGTTGTACCCGACCGCGTCGCCTGACAAGCGTGCGGTTCGGTACGGGGCCGAAAGCCCCTCCCGCGATTCCGGTCCGCGTCTAACCACTGCCCACGGGGTAGCCATGTTAGCAGCGACGGACCGGCGGAACCGGCCAGCGCCCGATGGGTCAAACCGTCGAGATGAACACCCGTGCGGCGCCCAAGCCTGAGGCTCGTTGAGAGCCGGCTTGACGCGTCGCCGCCCGCCCCGAGCGACGTTCGCGTCGCCGGCCCCGAAAGAACCGAGTAGGTAAGAAGCGCTCCCGCGGCGTGCCGTGGTGATGTAGCGCTGGTAGTGGAGACCTCGCCGGCGCGCGGGCGGCCCGCATTCGCTGCGGCCGACGATCGCGACGGCGAAGTCTCAGTTCCCAGATAGCGAAACGCCATGGCGTTCCGCGCGGTAGAGCGCGCGAGGAACGCAACAATGAAGCGCATGCTGATCAATGCGACGCAGGCGGAAGAACTGCGCGTCGCCATCGTCGACGGCCAATCCCTGTACGACATCGATATCGAACAGCCGTCGAAGGAACAGAAGAAGTCCAACATTTACAAGGGCCGCATCACTCGGCTCGAACCTTCGCTGGAAGCGGCGTTCGTCGACTACGGCGCCGACCGCCACGGCTTCCTGCCGCTGAAGGAAATCTCCCGCGACTATTTCCAGCCCGGGGTCGACCATAACAAGGCCGGCTTGCGCGAGCTGTTGCGCGAAGGCCAGGAAATCGTCGTCCAGGTCGACAAGGAAGAGCGCGGCAACAAGGGCGCCGCCCTGACCAGCTTCATCTCCCTGGCCGGCCGCTACATGGTGCTGATGCCCAACTCCCCGACCGCCGGCGGCGTCTCGCGCCGGATCGAAGGCGAGGACCGCGCCGCGCTCAAGGACGCGATGGACAAGCTGACCATCCCCGACGACATGGGGGTGATCATCCGCACCGCCGGCGTCGGCCGCGATGCCGAAGAACTGCAGTGGGACCTGGATTACCTGGTCAGCGTCTGGAAGGCCGTCACCGACGCCGCCCTGAGCAAGCAGGCCCCGTTCCTGATCTACCAGGAATCGCGCCTGATCATCCGCGCCCTGCGCGATTACATGCGTCCGGACATCGGCGAGATCCTGGTCGATACCGACGAGATGTACGCCGAAGCGCGCGAGTTCGTCGAGCAGGTCATGCCGCACAACCTGCGCAAGCTGAAGAAGTACGCCGACGACACCCCGCTGTTCAACCGCTTCCAGATCGAGTCGCAGATCGAGAACGCCTACGAGCGCACCGTCCGCCTGCCCTCCGGCGGCGCCCTGGTGATCGACCAGACCGAAGCCCTGACCGCGATCGACGTCAACTCGGCGCGCGCGACCAAGGGCGGCGACATCGAGGAAACCGCGTTCAACACCAACCTGGAAGCGGCTGAGGAAGTCGCGCGCCAGATGCGCCTGCGCGACCTCGGCGGCCTGGTGGTCATCGACTTCATCGACATGGCCTCCAACCGCCATCAGCGCGACGTCGAGAACCGCCTGCAGAACGCCCTCAAGCAGGATCGCGCCCGCGTTCAGATCGGCCGCATCTCGCGCTTCGGCCTGCTCGAACTGAGCCGCCAGCGCCTGCGCCCCTCGCTCGGCGAGTCCAGCCAGCTGGTCTGCCCGCGTTGCGACGGCCACGGCCGCATGCGCAGCGTCGAGTCGATGTCGCTGTCGATCCTGCGCATCGCCGAAGAGCATGCGATGAAGGAGAACACCGGACAGGTGCTGGTGCAGGCCCCGACCGAGATCGCCAATTACCTGCTCAACGAGAAGCGCCGGGCGCTGACCGAGATCGAACAGCGCCACGGCGCGCCGATCGTGATCGTCGCCGACGAGCAGCTCGAGACCCCGCATTACGAAGTCACCCGTGTGCGCGAAAACGAGATCGGCGAAGAGTCGTCCAAGCCCAGCTACCAGCGCGGCACCCAGCGCAAGCTGCCGCTGCATGCGCTGACCAAGGCCCATCTGAACATTCCGGATGCGCCGATCGTCACCAACGTCAAGCCGCTGCAACCGGCGCCGCTGCGCGAACCGCGCGAGCCCGCCGTGGCCGCGGCTCCCGCCCCGGCTCCGGCGCCGGTCGCCGCGCCGACCCATTCGGTCGGTCTGGTCGAGCGCATCCTGCGCATCTTCCGTGGCCCCTCGCAGCCCGCTCCGGCCCCGGCCGAACCGGCCGCGCGCAGTTCGGAAGGCCGCGGCCGCAACGACCGCAACGGCCAGCGCCGTGGCGAGAACCGCAACAACGCCGGCAAGGGCGGACGCGACGGCGGTCGCCGCGACGAGCAGCAGCGCCGCGACGAACCGCGTCGCGACGAGCAGCGTCGCGACAAGCCGGCGCAGAACGCCCAGCCGCAGGCCGCCCAGCAGCCGCCCAAGCAGAAGCAGCCGCAAGCGCAGCAGCAGCCCAAGCCGCAGCAACCGCAGCAGGCGCAACAGCCCAAGCCGCCCAAGCCGCAGAACGACGAGCGCGCCGCCCAGGCCGCCGGCGGGACCCCGCGTCCGCCGCGCGAACCCAGGCCGCCGCGCCAGGACGCCCCGGCTCCGGCTGAAGCCGTCAGCGCCGCGGCGATCGTGCCGGCCGCCGTAGCCGCCGCATCGGCCAGCGCCGGCGCTCCCATCGCCGTGCCGGCCGTGCCGAGCGTCAGCGACGAGACCGCACTGAAGACCGAAGCCGCTGTCGCAGCCGTCGCCGCCGACAATGCCGGCAGCGAGCCGCGCGACACCGACGAAGCCGCAGGCGAAGGCGGCGGCCGTCGCCGTCGTGGCCGCCGCGGTGGCCGTCGCCGTCGTCGTGGCAACGGTGAAGCCGCTGCCGGTGGCGAAGGTCAGGGCCAGGACGAGAACGCATTCGACGACGAAGACGAGATCGGCGGCGAACCCGCAGCGGCCCCGGCCGCGGCGAACCGTTCGCAGCCCGAGTTCGACTTCGACGACGAAGGCAGCGCACCGGCGCCGCGCGCCCAATCCACCGCGCCCGCCGCTGCCGCAGTCGCTGCACCCGCAGCGGTTGCCGCCGTCGCCGCCAGCCGCGTGTTCAGCCCGGCCCCGGAAACGGCGGCCGAGCCGAAGGCCTCGTTCGCGAACCTCGGCCACGAAGCCCAGCCTGCGGTCGGCGAGCCCGCCGCCAGCGAGCCGTCGTCCGCGCAGCCGCAGATCGAGTCGGTCCGGGTCGAGCCCTCGCGCAACGCCTATGTCGCCGCCGAGCCGGTCGTGAACGAGCATGTCGCCGAGCCCGTGCTGGAAGCGGCGATGCCGGTCATCACCCGCCTGCCCGAGGAAGCGGTTGAGGCGCCTGCCGAAATCGTCACGCCTGCGCAGAGCGCCGTCGCGGCGATCGAACAGGCGCAGCCCGCCCTGCAGGCTGCAACGCCGCGCAACGAGGATGTCGAACCGGTCGTCGAGCCGACTTCGGCCCTGGTCGAAGAGACCCGCGTCGAGGACACCGTGGTCGAACAGGCCGTGATCGAGCAGACCCCGGTCGAACCGACCGTGATCGAGCCGGTGGCCCTGCCGGCACAGGTCGAACCGGCCGTTGCGGCCTCCGCTGCGACCGGCTCGGTCGAACCGAAGGCCGCCGACACCGCTGCCGCTGAAGCCGCTTCGGTCGAAGCTGCTCCGGTCGAAACTGCCTCAGTCGAAACTGCTCCGGTCGAACCGGCCCAGGCCGACGCCGGCAACGCAGCGCCGGCAACGACGCCGCGCACCGCCGGCCTGTTCGATGCCCTGCCCCATCCGGTCGAACCGGCCCGCACCGACGCGGCCACTGCCGCCGTCGAAGGCGAGCAGGATGCCACCGACGGGTCGTCCGACGACGAGCGTCGCGCCTGACCGACGACGCTCCAGCCGGGCCGTAATCCGGTAGGTAACCACCAAGAAACCGGCCGCTGATGCGGCCGGTTTCTTTTTGCGCGTCGCATTGGCGGCGCCGCTAGTTCGCAGTCGCCGACACGCACCGGTCAGCGCCCCGGGACATCACCGGCCTGGGTTGTGAATCGACGGCATGGGCAAGCGGGCTCGTTCGAGCCGGAGCGACAGTGCATTCATGCAGCGGCGGACCGCTTCAACCGGGGCCGCGCGCGCCGGAGCGACGCCGACGCGAACTCAGCGCCGGCGCAACCGCATTACAGCGAATGCGCGGGATCGGCGAGTCCGTACTGCGCGGCCAGGCGGGCCAGCGCGATGCTGTCGGTGATGGCCAGCTTCTCGAACAAGCGGGTCTTGTGGGTGTTGACCGTCTTCGCGCTGAGGCTGAGGCGCTTGGCGATTTCTTCCTGGCGGAAACCCTGGACCAGCAGCAAGGCGATCTCCAACTCGCGCGGCGACAGCTCGTCGAACGGCGAATTGCCGCCGTCGATGTTCGACAACGCCAGATGCTGGGCGATGTTGCTGGCCAGATAGCGCTTGCCGCGGGCGACATCGCGGATGGCGCGCAGCAGTTCGCTGGCATCGCCGCCCTTGCCGACATAACCGGATGCGCCGACTTCGAGCAGACGCTTCGGCATCGGCCCGTCTTCCAGCACCGATACGATGATCACGCGCGTGCCGTGGTCGCCCTTGACGATGCGCTCGGTCACTTCCAGCCCGCTCACGCCGGGCAGGTGCAGATCGCACAGCACCACGTCGGGCTTGAGCTTGCGGATCAGCGGCATGGCCTCTTCGCCGCTCTCGACGTCGCCGAGCACTTCGATATCCGTCTCCGCCGACAGGATCATGCGCATGCCCGTGCGGACCAACGCATGGTCGTCAACGATGAATACACGGATAGTCATTGTCCCTTCCCCTACGACCCAGGCCTGCAACGCCAACGAGGCTACGCGCCGGCATGGTGCGGTGCAAGGCATTCATAATGTGAAAGTGGGCACAATGCGCTTCACATCCGGCCCTCCAACGCTCTCTCGAGAAGACCCAATGCGTTCTCAGAAACTCTCGCCGATCGTCACAACCGTCGTCACATCCCTGTTGTCGCTTTCGATGGCCGCCGCGAGCGCACGCGAAGCCGCTGCCGTTGCCGGCACGCCCGCAAGCGCGCCCGCCGCCACGACCGGCTCGTGGCTCGGCGATGTCCGCAGCCTGTCGCAGGCCGGCGCCGGCAACCGCCGCGCGCCGATCGAAAAGCGCCTGGATGGCCTGGGCCTGAAGTGGAAAGCGGTCGCCTTCGAAACCGCGAAGAAGCGACAGGGGCAGAACCTGATCGCCGAAGTCTCCGGCGCCGCCGCGGCGCCGTTGCTGCTGTTCGGCGCGCATTTCGACCAGGTCGAGGAAGGCCACGGCGCGACCGACAACGCTTCCGGCAGCGCCACCGTGCTGGCCCTAGCCGAACGCTTCAAGCACAAGCCGCTCGCCCACCATCGCGTCGCGGTGGCGTTCTGGGACCTGGAAGAAGCCGGCCTGCTCGGTTCCAGCGCCTACATCGCCCAGGGCAGCGAAAAGCCCGCGCTGTACGTCAATTTCGACGTATTCGGCTGGGGCGACACCTTGTGGATGATGACGCCCGATGCCGACAGCGCCCTGGTCGGCGCCAGCCGCGATGCGGTGAAAGCCTCCGGTCTGCAGTTGTCCGCCGGCCGCGAATATCCGCCGAGCGACCACTTGCCCTTCATCAAGGCCGGCTGGCCGGCGGTGTCGTATTCGCTGATCGGCAACGAAGAAGTGCCGTTGATCCTGTCGTTCTTCAAGGGCGAGAAAACCCCGACCCAGGCCAAGGTCATCAAAGTCATCCACAGCAGCAACGACACCGTCGAGCAGATCGACGCGGCCGCCACCGCGCGCGGCGTCGACGCGGTCGAACGGGCGATCCGCCAGTGGGATGCGGCTCAAAATTGACCGATCACGTCAATAGCCGAAAACAGCGAGTCCGCGGGCCCGCGGCGTGAGATTCTTACGCCCTCGCCTCTCTCTTCTCGCCTTTTTTCTTTCGGAGTCTTTCGCATGAGCGCACAAGCCCAACAGGCCGATCACTTCCACAGCCTGCACCGCGACGGCCTGCTGCTGCTCGCCAATGCCTGGGACGCCGGCACTGCGCGCCTGATCGAAAGCCTCGGCGCCAAGGCGGTCGCCACCACCAGCGCCGGCGTGGCCTGGTCGCACGGTTATCCCGACGGCGACCTGCTGCCGGTGCGGCGCCTGGTCGCCACCGTCGCCGACATCGTCCGCGTCATCCGCGTGCCGCTCACCGTCGATGTCGAAGGCGGCTATTCCGACGATCCGGCCGCGGTCGCCGAAACCGTGGCCGGCCTGATCGACGTCGGCGCGGTCGGTATCAACCTCGAAGACGGCGGCGGCGATCCCGAGCTGCTGTGCGCGAAGATCGAACACATCAAGCGCGCCAGCGCACGCCTCGGCGTGGCGCTGTTCGTCAACACCCGCACCGACGTGTACCTGCGCGGCCTGGCGCCGCCGGAGCGCCGCGTCGAGGAGACCCTGGCGCGCGCCGCACGCTATCGCGCCGCCGGCGCCGACGGCCTGTTCGTGCCCGGCCTGACCGAGGAAGCGCAAGTGCGCGCGATCGCCGCCGATGCCGGCCTGCCCTTGAACTTGCTCGCTCGCCCGGCCTTGCCGCCCGCGGCCGAACTGGAACGCTGGGGCGTGCGCCGCCTGAGCGCGGGCTCGGACATTTCCCAGTCGGTATTCGCGCGAACCAGCGCGCTGGCCAGCGGGTTCCTGAGCGACGGCGACTCGCGACCGCTCGGCGCCGACGTCATGGCTTACTCGCAACTCAACGCCTTGTTCGTCGACCGCTGAGCGGCGGCGCCGCTCAGCGCATCAGTCCGTAATCCTCGAAGCGGACCTTGAACCTCAGCGCATCCTGGTACTTCGGCGGAATATCGCCGAGGTGCCGGTCGATGCGCTCATCGTCGTCATCGTCGAACAGATAGAACGGCAGGCCGTTCGCCGGCGTGATCTTGACGATGCGCCCCGGCCGGCCGGGCTCTCGGTATTCGCGAATCACGTCGTCGCCGGCATAACGCACGCGCACCTGCGGATCGACCAGATCCGCGGTCGGGTCCGACAGGCTGGCGCAGGCCGCCAGCGCGGCCACGGTCGATAACAGCACGGCATACCGCATGGCAGTCTCCTTGCGATTCGCACCGGACTATACCCGGGCCGCGGTCCCCCGCTGCAAGGGTACGGTTTCCGGGCAGGAGCGGCGCAAGCCGCGACCGGGCTGCAACAGTCTCGCAACGTATCGCTTAAACAAGATAAAGATCAGGATCAAACGCCTAGAGCTTCCTCCACTAAAGCGGCGGGTAACTTTCTTTTGGCCAAAGCCCCAAAAGAAAGTCACCAAAGAAAAGTGCTTTTCCTTGACGAAGCTCCCCTGCGAGTACGATGTTCGCGCCGGGATTTTTCGATAAGACATCCTTGTCTTATCGAAAAACGCCGCACGTCCTGTGCGGCGCCCTCCAGGTCTACAGTGGCATCGCAAGTCCGAAACTGCGCCAAGCTTCAAGGCAGCGGCAACAGCTGCCGTGCTCTAAGGGTAGGAGCGGCGCAAGCCGCGACTGCGAATCCACGGCTGCCGGCGCGGGCGATCGTGACTGCGTGCTCGCGACTTGTGATCGCAGGAAATCCCTCTGCAACGCAGCTCCTACCCTTTGAAGCGCCGTCGCTGCAGGATTGCTGTTGCTGTGCGCGGCCCCGCACTCGCGAAAGCCATCGAAGACCCGGAGGGCGGCCCGCATGGATGTCGGCCGTTTTTCATCGGGACAGGGATGTCCCGTATGCAGAGCCCCGCGGAGGCACCGCTCTTGCGGGCCCCTGACCCAAAGAAAAGCAACTTCTTTGGTTACCTTTGACCGAAGGGAATCCACACGGACTTTTGTTGCTTATGACAAAAGAAAGTAACCCGCCGCTTCAGCGAAGGCAGCTCTAAGCGTTTGATCTTGATCGTGATCTTGCTTGAGCGTTACGCCGCGAGACCTAAACAGGCACTTCTCGCCCGGCGGGATGCAGCTCGCCGACTAGCCGCAACGGGCTATTTCGCCGCATCCGCGCCTGCCGTAGCTTGTGCCGTAAGCCGGATCGGCGCGTCCACCAACGCATGCGCCGCCCCGGTCGACAGGCAGGCAGTTCAATGGATGGACTACCGAGGGACGATCATGAACGATCCGAACCGAGCGACGGCGGACACCGCCGGATGGACCGACGCGCAGCGCGCCTTGTGGCAACGCCTGTGCGATTACCGATTCGACGACGACGATTCCAACGAGTTCCTGACCCGCGTCGCCACGACTTCCCTGCTCGCTCTCAGCGAAGCGCGAGCGGCGCTCGACGAATACCGCCGTTTCTGTTTTCTCGCCGTCACCGTCGCCCATGCGGTTACTCCGAGTCAGCTCGTCGATGAGGTCTGGCACACGCATATCGTCGACACCCGGCGCTACGAGCGCTTCCGCACCGAAGTGCTGCAGTACGACCTACACCACGTGCCTTCGCGCGGCGGCAGCGGCGAAGAGCTGAAACACCAACGCCAGTACGCCGACACCATCGACAGCTACCGGCGCTTTTTCGGCCTGCCGCCGAACCGGTTCTGGCCGGAACCGCGCGCACCACGCCCGCCGTCGGTGGCGGCCACCGTCGCGCTCGCTGAGCCGCGCGCACCGTGGCGGCCGATGCGGTTCGGCATCGTCGCCGTCGCCGGCACCTATGCGCTGTTCGCGTTGATCGCCAACGAGAGCAATCCGCTGCATTGGACCGGCGGTTTGTTCCTGGCCTGGTTCGTCGTCCTGATGGTCGCCGCGCTGATCGCCGGCTCCTGGCTGCGGCAAGGCATGCGCGGGCCGAAGGGCCCGGGGCGGAGTCACGAGGCCGACCGTTGGGAGCTGGCCTATCTGTCCGGCGGCAGCGATCGGGTCGCCGACGCGATCGTGGTCGACCTGCTCGCGCGCGACGCGGTCAGCCTGGAGTACGACCGCAAGAAGGCGCGCGAAGCCTACGAAAACGACCGCGTGTGGTTGCGCCCGCGCCTGCCGCCCGAGCAGCTCGAAACGCTGTCGCCGGTGCTGCGCGACGCTCTGGAAGTAGTCGCCGAGAAACAGACCCTCTCCCGAATCCTGTTGGCGCTGCGCGAACGTCATCGATCGCAGGACGAACACTTGCACCGCAAGGGCTGGCTGATGAGCCCGCGGCAGCAAGCCTGGGCGACCTTGCTGTCGGCCCTGCCCCTGGCCGCGGTCGCCGCTCTGGGCCTGCGCAAGATCATGATCGGTCTGCAACTGGAACGCCCGGTCGGGTTCCTGATCGCCCTGACCGTCCTGTCCGTGCTCATCGCGCTGTTTCGCGCGCTATCGACCCAGGAGCGGCCCCGCACCTGGGCCGGCGACTGGGAACTGTACAAAGCCGACCGGCAACGACGCGCAGACGGCAGCGATCCGGCCGCCACGGTCGCGCTGGCCGGCACGGCGGTCCTGATCGGCACCCCGTTCTCCGACTATCAACAGATCCGTACGCCCTCCTCGTTCAACAACGACGGCAGCGGAGGTGCCGGCGATGGAGGAGGTGGCGACGGCGGCGGAGGCGGAGGTTGCGGCGGCGGCTGCGGCGGCTGCGGTGGCTGCGGCGGAAGTTGATCGACCGCTTCGCGATGATCCGTATTGAGACCTGCAGCCACGGCGCTCGCCCGCAAGGACGAACGCCGCGGCCCGATGCCTCAATCCACGTTGATCACGACCACGCTCATCCACGGCACCGACACCACCACCCGCCCCTGCGAGAACGCTCTCGCCGTGGCGATCTTCACCGGCGGCAGGAACTGCGCGCCGCTGGTGAAGTTGGCCGGGTCCATGCCGCGACCGTATCGCCATGCCGTGTAGGTGCCGCTGCTCTTGCCGGTCAGGGCGAGCACGGCCTGGCGATCGGTGGTCTCGGACTTGTTGATCAGGACGATCTTCTTGGCGTTGTCGGTGGCGAACACTTCCAGGTCCGGCACCGCCGTCGTCGCCGCGACCATGCGCTGGCCGTAGCGCCGCGACCAGGCGCCGCCGCTCCAGGCCGACACGCCCCAATACGCCGGCAAACGCACATGACGGCCGCCGGGCTGATCGTTGAGGTCGGTGCCGTCGCTGATCAATCCCAGCGGGCCGTTGTTGTCGGAGTACTGATAAGCGCTGCCGCCAGCACGCAGCACGTGGCCGATCACCGAAGCGGTGTGGACGACGTTGCGCGAGGTGTAGAACGAATTACGCCACTGCTCATCGTAGCGCGTGTGGTAGTTGAACTCGCCGACCTGGATGGCGATGCCATTGGCGCGGTCGCCGAAGCTCAGGTCGATTTCGTTGCGCAACCAGGCGATCGCGTCGCCGTACTGCGAGGTCGCGCCCAGGTTGCCCAGCGGCTGGCCGTCGCCGTACTTGTGGAAATCGACCACGTCGGTATCGGCGTGGCTGCTGGCGAAGAACTGGCGGAAATCGCCGTATTTGTAGTCGGCCCAGGTCACCAGCGACGGCCCGGCCAGCGATAACGGTTGCGCACTGGCCTGGCGCATCGCCACCGCGATGTTGTGGAAGCCGTCGCTGCCGTTGCCGCCGGCGATGTAGTTGCCGACGCCGAAGCCGTTGTCGGGCTCGTTGCCGATGATGTAGTCGACTACCGGGCCGCCGCGCTGGCCGCCGTTGTCGTTGAAGTAACGCACCAGCGCCGCTGCATCGGTCGCGCGAATGTCGTTGTCGCCGGTCGTGCCGCCGATGGCGATCATCGGGATGCCGCCGATGCCCTTGATCCCGCGGACATAGGCTTCGCCTTCGTTGCCGCCGTGGATGTTGCCGGCCGACGAGCCGACCTGGCCGTTGTGATGGAACAGCGGCACGCGCCAGACCAGCGGCCCCAGGTCGCGCAGGTACTGCGTCCACAGCGTGCGGTTGCTGCCCTTGATCAGGTTGGTGCCGCCGTCGGAATAGGTCGAAATCGTGCCGCCGAGCGAGTACTCGGACGTGGGTTGGCCATGCGCGGTGAAATCGACGAATACGTTCGCGGTCGGGTCGGCAGCGCTGACGGAAAACACGGAGCCGGCCGCGAACAAGCCGGCGACGATGGCGATCAACGCGCCGCTGAGGCGGCGGCGTCGGGGCGATGGGGGATTCGCTGTGCGGAGCATCGATGATCCTTGGTCGTTACGAAACGGAGAGCGCCGACTCCGGAAGCATCCGGAGAGGCTGCGTGTGCTGGACGGCGACCGCGGCATCGCCGTGCTCGGCCACACAGCCGAGGCCCGACGGATCGCAGCGCATGGCTCAGCCGGCCGCGACGGCGCACGGCCGGATAGGCTCCGGCCGCTGCACGCCATCTCCCGCCCTGCTCGAATCCGCCCTGCACGAATCGCCGGCAACATCCCCATTGCGCAACGGTCGCTGCGATACCGCATGCACGCCATCCAGCAGTGTCCCAGGCTAGTGGGCCGACGCAACGGACGGCGTGATGCGCCCGGCGCTTCGGCGATCCGATACGTGTCCAGATGTGTTTTCGTGATCGCGGCTGCGTTCCGCACGGAGTCGTCGCAAGCGCAGGCATTCGCTGACGGTCGCGCACTACAACCTTTCGCTTAGTTGCCGCATCACATTCGGCAGTCACCCTAGACGGACTCGCCGATGAACCTGTTCCGACTCTGCTTCGCCGTTGCGATCGCCGGCGCGATCGCCTTCGCGTGCGCCAGCGCCCACGCGGCCCCCGCTTCGACCAAGAGTTCCAAGGCGGCGGATGCGCGCTGCCACGTCGGCGCCTACCGGCTCGACGACGGCCGCGTCGTCAGCGTGATGCCGTCCGACGCCCCCGGCAAGCTACGCTGGCGCCTGCTCGACGGGCGCACCGGCAAGCTGGTCCGCGAGAACGGCGCGTGGATCAGCACCCGCGGTTGGACCGAGCAACCGGACGGCGTCAAGGTGGCGTTCGGCACCTGCAGTCAGTCCCGCATCCGCTTCGACGGCCACCGTGGCAGGAAGATCGGTTTCGACATCGCCGAGACCCGCTTCGACAGCCATGGCCTGAGCTTGCGCGGGCGCCTGGTGCTTCCGCGCGGCCAGGACAAGGTGCCGGTCGTGGTGCTGGTGCACGGTTCCGAGAAAGTGTCCGGCGTCGACGCCTATTTCCAGCAGAATCTGTTCCCGTCGCAGGGCGTCGGCGTGTTCGTCTACGACAAGCGCGGCACCGGCGGGTCCGAGGGCAAGTTTTCCAAGGATTTCGACCTGCTGTCCGACGATGCCGTCGCCGCGCTCGCCGAGGCCCGCCGTCTCGGCGGCGCGCGCATCTCGCGTATCGGTTTGCATGGCAGCAGCCAGGGCGGCTGGGTCGCGCCGCTGGCGGCGAGCAAGACGTCGCAGGCACAGTTCGTCATGGTCGTGTTCGGCCTCGCCGACAGCGTGCTGTCGGAGGATCGCGACCAGGTCGCCGCCGACCTGCGCACGGCCGGTTTCGGCGACGCCGAAACACTGGCGAAGGCACGTCGAGTCAGCGACGCCACCGGCCTGCTGGCCGCGAGCAAGGGCCAGCGCGGTTGGGACGAGCTGGAGGCATTACGTACGCAATACCAGCACGAGCCCTGGTGGAAGGCACTCAAGGGCGAATACACCGGCGAGGTCGTGCAGCGCCGTCGCGGCGACGACCTGATGCAGATCGCTATGCTCGACAGCGACGTCAGCTGGACGTACGACCCGATGCCGGTGCTGCGCAAGCTGACCCAGCCGCAGATGTGGATCCTCGGCGGCGACGACGCCGAGGCGCCTTCGCAGGAAACCCAACGCCGTTTGAGCGCACTCGCCGCCGAAGGCCGTGCGATCGAGGGCGCGGTATTCCCGCAGGCCGACCACGGCATTCTCGAATTCGAGACCGATGCCGCCGGCGAGCGTCTGCACACGCGCATGGCCGAGGGCTATATCGCCATGCAGTTGGATTGGATCAAGCACGGCAAGCTCGACGGCGGGCGCTACGGACGCGCCCTGCCCTTGCCGGTTTCCCATTGAGCGCAGCCTGAGGGCATCACCGAACGAGGGCTCGCATCGATGGGTTGCATGGCGCCCGTGGCCGATCCGACGATGCCGCACTCGAAGAGCTTCGCCGCCACGGTGACGGTCTGCTTCGGCCGTGGCTGCTCGGCGACTATCGCGACCGGCTCGTCGAGCCGGCCGCGGCGCCACCGATGCGCCGCAGGATCTGCCCGCCGTCGTCCTCGCTCACGGTCCAGCCCGGGTTGAGCTTCAACGTCCATCCCTCGCCCACCCACAGGCCATCGCTGTCGCGCAGCCGGCCCGCGCCCGGCAGGCGCGCCTGGCTCCAGGCCTCGTCGATCAAGGCACCGGCGTTCGCTTCGAGAATCCCCCACTGGTCGCTGACCCTCAGCGTCGGATAGACCGTGCCGTGCGGCGGTAGCGGAAACAGCGCACGCGGATCGAAGGAGATGTTCATCGCCACGAACGGTGCGCGCAGACCGGGCCGATCGATCAGCTTGGCGGTCCATTCGGCCGCCTGGCGCAGACGCGCGAGATCGCGGCCGATCTCATCCGCGCGCACGGCGTCGATGTCGTACCGCGCTCCGGCCTGCTTCGCGGCGCTCGCCGTGTCCTGCGTGACCACGACACCGGCTTTGCCCGCCAACAGTTCGCCCAGGTCCGAATCGGGGGTCAAACCGGCACGCCAATCGCCGTAGCGATCCAACAGCAATCCGTAGGCCGGCCCGGAACGATAGGCGAAGCTGCGCACGAAGGAATCGTCGCCCTCGTGCCTGGCCAATTGCGCGGCGGCATAGGCCTCGGCTTCGGGACGGCCGGCGAGCCGCTGGCCGCTGTATTCGGCCAGGCCTTCGTTGAGTTCGAGCTGGTTCTCGAGTTCGCGCGCCTGCGCGGTGGCGGCGCGGCGCAGGGCGCGGAACGCCAACGCATCGCTTATCGCGTGCTTCCTCGACCTGTCGTCGCTCGCCCCCAATGCCGCCGCCAGGGCGCGCCATTCCATGCGCAGGGCGATGCGCCCCTCCAAGCCGGCCAGATGCGCGGGCGTCGGCGAGCGCGCGGGCAAGCGCAGCCGATCCTGCGCGGCATGCCAGGATTCGTGCATCAGCAACTGTCGCCGCTCGAACGCATCCTCGGGCAAGGGCCACAGCACCATCGCCCATCGCCTGCCGTTCCAGTCCACCGCGGTATTGGCCACGTTGCGCTCTTTCGGCAGGGTGCCGACGAACACCTCGCCCTTCGCAGCGAAGCCGTCGACGGCCTGGCTCGCCACCGTCGAACGGGTGGAGGCATCGACTAGCAGCAAGGGCGCGCACAGCGGCTCGCCCCACAACTGGCCGGCATCGGCGCGACACGCGGCGTCGCGCTCGGCGATGTAGCGCGCCGCGACTTCGGCATCGGGCGCTTCGGCGGCCGCCGTCGCGGTAGCGACTGCAAGCAGGAACGACAGGCAAGAGCGACGCACGAACAAGTCCAAGGCGGGATCTCCGATGAGCGGTCGGCGAAAGACGGTCGGTAAAGGCTAGCCGAGGATCGAGTGGTCGATAGCCGTCCTGCCATCGTCCCGGTTTCGCTTTCGAGAAAAAACACAGCCTAGCTGCCGATTCCCGATGGCCCTGGCCGCTGACCCGCGCAAACGGCGTTTATCTGGCAAACAGGGGCCAGGAAGGATCGATCCATGAACGGATTTTTCGCGAAGCTCGTGCTGTTGGCCGCACTTCCCTTGGCCGCCCAGGCCGGCACCTGCAGTCGCTTCGACGCCAAGAACAGCACCGCCTACGACCCGGCCGCGAAGAAGATTACGCTGCCGTGGCGCACCGACTATCCGGCCTCGGTTCCCAGCCATCCGCCTTACAGCTGGGAGTCGATCAGCTTCAAGACCAGTTGGAGGCGCTATACCGATGCAGTGCTCAAGGACGTCCGCGATTCGGGCATCAGCATCAACAGCGCCGGCAAGATCCGCATGCCGGCCGGTTCGCCCTGGTGGATCGCGCCCTGGATGGACTACGGTTCGAACGGGCGCGAACGCGTCAACGGCCTGACCAAGGAACGCAGCCCCGACCCGCTCGATCTTTCGCCGACCTCGCCGGGCGGTTTCGACGTGTGGGCGATCGGTTGGTACAACAGCGAAGGCGCGGTCGGGCTGGGCAAGGTATTCGCCGACCCTTGCGATCCGGTCTTGCCCGCACGCGACGCTCCCGGGTTGAAGTTTCCCGACAAGACCGTCTCGTTCAAGATGCTGTTCTCCAACGCCACCGGCCTGGACTATCTCGACGGCGCGCCCACGGTGCTCGCGAAGATCGACAAGAACAGCCGCGCCAAGCGCCTGAAGCTGCTGCAGGTCGACATCGCCATTCGCGACCCCGACGCGGACGAAACCGACTGGGTCATGGGCACCTTCATCTGGAAAGGCCCGGCCCGCGGCGACGGCTTTCTCGACAACCTGGTGCCGGTTGGCCTGATGTGGGGCAACGACCCGAACGTGCACGATGCGAATTGGGGCGCATGGGCGCCGATCAAGCAGAGCCGGATCAATAAAGACCTGGCCGGCGTGCTCTGGCAGGGCACGCCCGGTAGCTGGCTGCACCGGCCGTTCCCGGGCTTCCAGGGCCGCTTGAACGGGCCGGCCGACAACATGCGCTCGTCGTGCCTGTCCTGCCACGCCCTCGCCCAGTGGCCGCGCAACCCGACCCTGAGCATCGTGCCGACCTACCCGGTCGGCCCCAACGGCCCGCAACCGCCGCTGAGCGAAGCGGATATCGAGAAGAACGTCAGCGACTACTTCCGCAACACCCGCGGCGGCGACCTGGTCGATCCGACGTTCCCGGCGCGGCCGTTGGATTACTCGCTGCAACTCGAAGCCGGGCTGACTCGCATGTGCCAGGCCTGCAAAGAAGGCAAACTGCTCGGACCAACCCCCAAGCTGTGCAACGAGGCACCCACGCGCTATCGCGTCACCGCGCCGGCCTGCGACCTGCCTCTGCTGCGACGGGTCTTCATGAACCGCATCGAAGACGATCCGCCGCGGCAGTAAGCGTTGCATTCGAGCGCGGCGATCGCCATCGAGATCGCCGCGCTGCAGGACCGCATCAAGCGAGAACGAGATGCTCGGGCGCGAGTGCGGCCAGGAAACCCGGCGCATCGAAGGCTTCGCCCGCCGCGACCGTACCGGTGCGAGTGCGGCGGCCGTCGACGACCCGCTCCATCGCTTCGACGATCAAGGGCGCGCTGACCGCATAGATGTCGCGGCCCTGCGCGCTGGCATGACGTTGCACCTCGCCCTTGCGCACCATCACCTCGACCAGGAACACCTGCGCCGAGCGCCCGCTGCTGTCGGCCGCGACCGGCGCCGGCGTGGTGGGGTCGCGCACATCCTTGAGCGATACGAGATTCAAGAACGAATGCACTTCGCTCGAACGCAGATGCTTGGAGATCAGTACGATCTCGCTGAGCGGCACGCCGACCACCTCCTGGTTACCGAACGGCGCCTGGAACGCCCAGTCCCGCGTCGGCGCCGGATCGGCCACGAAATCCAGCGCGCCGTTCGAGACCACCACGCGCCGCGCCTTGTTGCGCTCGCCGGTCACCCGGGTGCCGTTGGTGGGGTGCCAACTGTCCAAACCGACCGCGATCAAGATCTCGTCCGCGCCGTCCCAATCGCCCATCGCGCTGGTCGCCAACAGATCGGCCAGCCCGCCGTAGAACGCCATCGCCGGCACGATGACGATGCCGGCCGCCTTCGCCGCCTCGTCGTAGCGCTCGAACAAAGCCAACGCAGGCTGCTGCTCCGCCACCGTATCCAGGTAGTGCACCTTTGCACGCAACGCCGCCTCGACCACCGGCACCGCGGTATCGCTGAACGGCCCGGCGCAGTTGATCACCGCGACCGTGCCTGCGAGCGCCCGATCCAGCGAATCCGGGTCGTCGACCGAAGCGACGAAGCGATCGATCCCGGGGAAAGCGTCGTCGAGTGCGACCAAGCGCTCGGCGTCGCGGCCGCAGGCCACCGGCACCCAGCCACGCTCACGCAAACGCGCGATGACGAAACGGCCGGTATGGCCATAAGCGCCGAACACGGCGACGCGACGATTCTGGGTCGCCTGGGAATTCGGGGCTGCTGCTGGATTGATCGACATCGTGCGCTTCCGTGATGCCCGCGGATCGGGCACGCATAGGAAACCGCGAACCGGCACGACGGCGCTATCGAAATCTTTAGTTGCTCGGCCGGCGCTCGCATTACGCCGATGCGACACGCCCCCGAGCCGAGTACGCCTCAGGCGGGCTCAGGCGCCCTCTCCTGCCTGGGCGTAGACAGGACGCAGTCGCGCGAGCCTCTACTCGGCGGACGTCGCCGGCGGCCACACATAACAACCGCCGCCCAACGAGCGCATTGCCTGCGCAAATATCTCCGGCGGGAAGTGCCCCCGCTCGCACAAGGCACCAGAGAATTCCGCGCCACCCTCGCCTTCGGTCAGTACGACGAAAGGATCGGTAGCGACGCTGGTGAAGAGATAGAAGACATCGCTGCTGCCGAAGCCCCCGTCTTCGAAGATGACGCGTTCGATCGATGCCCACGGGAAGCCGGTATCGACCGGCGACGAACGCGGCGGATTTGCGCGGATCCGCACATCGACGTCGTCGAATTCCACCGCAAACCAATCCTTTATCTCCGGCGCAGGACCGCGAATGCCCTGGATGAAGAGGGCGATGCCGCCGGCTATGAAACAGGCCAGCAACACCGCCGTCAGCGACTTCAAACCGAGCTCTTGGCCGTCCCGCAGCGACCACAGCAACGCCGCCAGGGCGATGACGCCGCCGATCACGCAGACCACGGCCGTAGCGAACTGCGGCAACTGCAACATCACTCTGCGCAACGACCACGCCTTCATGTCGGTGGCTTTCACCAACTCGCCATGAAAATCGTTCCCATAAAGGCACACGGCCACCAGTCCCAACGGCAATCCGATCATCCAATAGCCGTTGCCCGTCGCGCCGGTCAGCAGCAGCGATAGAGGCACGACAGCCAATGCCGCACCGAACTTGTAGCCGGTCTTCATCCATTCCCCCATCGATGTCGCCGTCGCCCTTGCGCAGCAGCCATGACAGCGATGCGATCGACCGGGCACGCCAGCAGGCCGACTGCTGGCATGGATACTCGACGGGCGTCGGCCGCCGGTCAAGCCGTTCGCCCCGAGATCGAAATCGACCGGCACGCCCGTGCCAGATGCCGACCGATTACCCGGGGTCTGTCGGCACCTTCCGGATCAGCCGGCCGGCTTCGCCTCGCTCTTCGTTTGCGAAGGCCGATAAAACTCCGCGATCTGCGGGATGAAGCCTTCCGGGTTGGCGCCGACCAGATTGGTCAACACCACGATGGCCAGTCGCCGGTCCGGATAGACCACGAAGGCGGCACGCGCACCGCCGATACCGGCCAACTGGCGGTCGGGCGACTTCGCCAGGACCGGCCAGCCGGCCGCCCAGGCGCCGTCGGTGCCGCTGTTCAATGGTTCCGGCGTCCACATGCCTTGGAGCTGGGCGCGATCGATCAGGCGCCCGTTCGACAGCGCGATGATCCAGCCCGCCACTTCATCGGCCGTGGTCTGGATGCCGCCGCCGGCCCAAAGGCCCTGCGGCATGTCGTAGAACCAGTGCGACAGACGCGGCTCGGCGTTCTCCGCATCGGTCTTGCGCGGGAAATAGCTGTACATGGTGGCGGCATTGGCGACCAGGTCGTAGCTGTCGCCGAAGGTCGACAGGCGCATGTCCGCGGCAGCGAACTGGCGCTCGGCGATGTAGCGCTCGTACGGCATTTTCGCCTGCCTGGCGATGATGCGCGCCAACAGACCATAATTGGTCTGGTTGTAGAGGAAGCGTTCGCCGGTGGTAGCGGCCATGGGCAGTTCCCTCACCGCCTTCCATGCGGCCGCCTCAGAGGCGCCTCCAACCAGACCGTTCTGGTCGACGATGTCCGGCAGCCCCGAGGTGTGGGCCAGGAGCTGGCGCACGCGGATGTTGCGCCACGCCACGGGCACGTCGTCGAGGTAACGCGACAGCGGTGCCGCGAGGTCGACCTGCCCTGCTTGCGCCAGTTGCATCATCGCCACGCCGGTGAACGACTTGGTGGCCGAGTTGATCGGAAACAGGGTCGTACGGGTCGCGGGCACGCGGTTCTCGACGTTGGCCAAACCATAACTCTCGGACAAGACCACCCGGCCGTCCTCGACCACCGCGATCTGCAAGCCCGGTATGCGCTTGTCCTTCATGGTCTGCCGAATCCATTGCCGGGTACGCTCGTTCGCTTGCTCCGAGGCGCTCGCGGCGGCGGCAAGGCCAGGAAGCGACAGCAGGGCAACGGCGAGGATCGTGGTGTAGCGCTTCTTTGCAGACAGCATGGAGGTTCCTGAGGCGAAGTCGCCGATGAAGTGATGGCTAACGGTGTGTCCTGCGGTGTCGCATCCAGCGGTGTCAGTCCAGAGGGCGTGGGATGCATCGCGCGGCCGCAAGGTTTAAGCCCGCAGCGAAAACCGGAATGGCGGCGCACGGCCGGCAGGAACCCGCCGAGCGCACCTGGATCTGTGCGCAAACCGCACAGTTGCTGTTCGCACAGACGCCTGGGCATTCGCCCGCAGATCTTCATCATGGCGCCTCCACCACAACGAGGCTCCCCGGATGCGAATTTCCTCTCTGATCGGATTTGCGACGCTCGGCATCGCCGGGCTCGGCGGCATCGACGCACAGGCGTCGAAACCCCAACCCCACCCGACCATCCGCGCCATGGCCGGGGCAGCGCCGGTGTCGGAACTGCAGGCCGGCAAGACCGCCCTGCTCGTCATCGATTTCCAGAACGAGTACTTCCCCGGCGGACGCATGCCGATCGCCGACGCCGATTCGGCGCTGCGGCAAACCCGTCGCCTGATCGATCTCGCCGATCGCCACCGCATCCGCGTGATCCATGTGCAGCACGTGCTGCCGGCGGGTGCGCCCCTGTTCGCCGAAGGCGGAAACACGGTGAAGTTCGTCGATGCGATGCAGCCGCGCCAGGGCGAGCTGGTGGTGAAGAAGGATGCGGTCAGCGTGTTCGCGGGCGCTTCCGCCGCCACGATCGAGAAGGCCTTGAAAGAGGCCGGCGCCGATACTTTGATCATCGCCGGCCTGCAGACCCACGCCTGCGTCGCCGGCGCCGCCCGCGACGCCGCCGCGCGTGGCTACCAGGTCATCGTCTCCTCCGACGCCACCGCCACCCGCGACCTCGACCTGCGCGACGGCAGCAGGGTCGGCGCCGCCCAGTTGCACGCATCGGCCCTGGCCGAGATCGAGGACACCTTCGGCGACGTGCTGAGCACCGATCAGATTCTCTCGTTACCGGTCCGCTGATACCCTTCGCCGGAGTGCTGACGACCGGAGTCGAGTGATGGATCAATTGTCGGCCATGCGCGCCTACCGAAGCATCATCGAATCCGGCAGTTTCACCAAGGCGGCCGAGCGCCTGGGCACCACCCACACCTCGGTCTCGCGCCAGCTGGGCCAGTTGGAAACCCAGCTCGGCGTGCGCCTGTTGAACCGCAACAGCCGCAACCTGACCGCCACCGAGGCCGGTGCGCAGTACTACCGCGACTGCGTCGACATCCTCGACCGGATCGACGCAGCCCGGCAGCGATTGAACACCGACCCCGAGCTGCCGTCCGGCGTGCTGCGGCTCAGCCTTCCGCATGCCATCGGCGCACTCGAGCTGGCGCAGTGGCTGCCCGGCTTCATGCAGCGCCATCCCAAGATCGACCTCGACCTGTCCTGCGACGACCGCATGGTCGACCTGGTCAAGGGCGGCTTCGACATGGCCATCCGCATCTCCGGACCGCTGGCCGACAGCAGCCTGGGCTCACGCGAACTCGCGGTGTCCGAACGGGTGCTCGTGGCCGCGCCGCAGTACGTGGCGCATCGCGGCCTGCCGCGCACGATCGACGACCTGCAGAGCCATCCCTTGCTGGCCTATGCCGCCGATGGCCCGGCTCTGCAATTGTCCTCGGACAGCGGCGAGGAAGCCGAGCTCAAGTTCGGCAGCCGGCTGCGCCTGGACTCGATCCTCGCCCTGCATGCGGCCGTCATGGCCGGCCAGGGCATCGCCGCGTTCACCTTCCTCACCGTCCGCGACGACCTCGCCGCCGGCCGCCTGCTGCGCGTATTGCCGCAACATCACGCCGGCCAACGCCACTACTTCGCGCTCTACCCTCATGCGCGCCAATTGACGCCGAAAGTCCGCGCGTTCACCGAATACATGCGGGCGCATTACGCGATGGCCCGGTAGGGTTTTACCGGAAAGTCGGCTTGATCTCGTTCTTCCCGGCAGGGTCGTACGCGAAGCAATCGACGCAGGGAGACGGCCTGCTGTGCCTGCGTTCTTAACATCGCAGGCGTAAGCTTCCGAGTGCGCCCTCTACCCGTTTCGGAGACCGTTATGGACAGGCAGCACGACCCTATCACCCGAGCCGAATTCGAAGCGCGCATCACCGCGCTCGAAGGCCAATGCGAGGTGTACCTGCGCTACATCAAGGCATTGTTGACCGCCCTCCCGGCAGAGCAGTACGAGCTCGACGTCATTGCAACCACGGTGAGGGAAATCAATATGGTCGCGGAAGAACATCCAGAACCGCTTCGAACTGCCGTACAGGCCGCGAACCAGCGGGTGAACGCACTAGAACTGCCCCGGCGCCGCTCCGGAAGCGCCGGCGGCATAGCGCCTTAGTTCCGTCACCGGGCCCTACCCGTACTTATGGGGAAAACGCCGCTGGGTTCACCCGAACCCGACGCGCGATGCGGGGCTCAAGCCGCCTCATTCTTCGCCGGAAATCTTGGCCGGCAAGCGCATGCCCGGCGTCCAGCCGCTCTGCGCCAGCAACGCCTTCGGGTCGTCGAATTCGATGATGTTCTTGAGTGCAGCCTTGCGATCTTTAGATCCCAGGTAATAAGCCTTGGCGATCCGGTACCCTACCCAATACCCCAGGTCGTAGGGTTCGTCCGGACTGCGATAGTTGGCGAACCAGGCGGACAAGTCGGTGCCGTCCATAATGCGTGCGAAGGCGGACTCGATCTCGGCTTCCTTGCCGCGGGTCCACTCGGCGTGGCGCCCGTTGCCGACGTTGCCCGAGATCAGTTCGGCGACGAACTCGGCCCCGCCCTCGATCAGCGCGAAGCGCAGGGCGGTGGCATTCGGGTCGCCCGGCTCGAACTCGGTCGGCCCCGTCTGCTGGATGTGGGCGTACTCATGGGCGATGACGTGGACGAAGCGGTCTTCGGCGTCCGGGTTCATGAAATCGGCCGAGCACAAGGCTTCCAGACCGATGGTGAGGCCACCGTTATCCGCTATCCCCACTGGCCGTCCGCGGCCGACCACGACCGCCACCGGCGGGAATCGCGCCTCGGGATACAAGGTCGCAAGCTTGCCCAGCGCCATTGCGACCCGCTGCTTCACCTCCGGCAGCTTGACCAGACAGTCCTTCGCCTTCGCGTACACGGCCGGGTCCTTCGCCAGCCGGTCGGCGATGCTCTGCGCCGTCACCCGCCTGAGCCTGGCGAACTCGCTCAAGCTTCGTGTGCCCTTGGCGAGATAGTCCTTGTCGATCTGCTCCACCGTCGGATGGCCGCCGGTGGCGTCGTATAACGCATAGAAGCGCGTGACGTCCTCGGTCAGGATTTCGGGCTCCGGCCTGGGCGCCGCCTGCACGAAGGCGGAAGCTGCGAGCACAGAAAGGAAAACAGCGGTACGCGGTAACTTGGGCACGATCTCGATCCTGGAGGGTCTGCGCAGCCGAGCACCGGCTGTCGAATGGGACGAACCGACGCGCCCGAAGCTTTGCCGGGCGCGTCGATGCGTACATCACCTCATACCCAGGCGCCGGCCAAAAGTGACGACAGTCACCCCGCCTTTCGCACCACGATGGCTTGAATCCATCTGCTCGACGAACTAACGGATGTCCTCCCAAACCGGCACGGAACAGGCATCCGGCCCGGGCTCGGCCTGCGGCGGCCGCTGCGACACCATCCAACCCCGGAACACGCCCGCCACCTCGACGCGCCTGGCGACGATGCACTCGCCCTCGGGCTTTGCCGGATGCGCCTCGGCAGCGAGAAAGAGCGGCCCGGAAGCATCGAACGGCGAGTGCAGCCGTTCTATGCTTCCAGTCTTGACGTTGTAGTAGCAACTCTGGCGCTTGCCGGTGATATCGACGGTCGTCATTCCGACCCCGTCCAAATGCGCGTGCCATATGCTCTCGATCATCGGCACGAACTTTTCCGATGCGTGCGCATCCAGACAGGCCTTGACCGCGGCAGCTCCGGCCTTTCCCCCAAGCATTTCCTCGATCCTGCCGACACGCTCATCGGTCTTGGTCGCGGGCAGCTCGGCCGCGTTCGCGGCGAGCACCGACACGGCGATAGCCACGGCCGCCGCAGTTCTTTTCAGCTCATGCATTCGATGCTCCCGTCCCGCTCAATGGAAAAACAATGCGTCCAAGATAGCTCCGTAGCCTGAGCACGGCACGCGATCACTCTTGCGCCAGCTTCGTCAACAACCGGCGGCCCTGCCCGAGCAACTGCGGCTCGTTGTTGGCGAACGCATCCACGCCGAGCCCGGCCGTGTCGTCGTCCTTGTGCCAAGGGGCTTGCTGATGGGGACCTGGGACATAGACCTCCCACTGCCCGTATTTAACGGACTTCTGGCCCAGTTGGACATATTCGACGGGAACGCGAGCCGTCCACGGACCGGCTTCTGCATCGTTCTTCGGCAGCTCGAACTTCCAGCGCTTGGCCGCGCTTACCGCCGAACGCGCGAACTCCTTGCGAAGCCTCTGCATTTCCTTTTCTTCGGCAACCACGCTCAAGTTGACCTGCTCGGCGAACACCTCTTGCGCATCACCCGCCTCGCCGACCCGCACCAGCACGTACACCGTACCCGCGGCATTCGTGCCTTCCAACGCGCTCGGATAGCTCGGCGGAGGAAGCGATCGCGCCTTCAAGACAGTGCCCGGGTCGGGATCGGCGAAATTCGCGCTCCGCATCGTCAACTGATAATTACCGTCGGCCTGTTTGCGGCCGACGACACGAACCGACATATTCAACGCCTCGACTGCCTCCTTGCCGGCTGCGGCCGGCTCGAACCGCCAATGCGGCACGGTGTGCTGGACCAGTTCAACGACGCCTTTCGGCAGCCCGCTCGGCTTATCCACATCCAGGCCTTCGACACTGCCATCGGCCTTGATGCGGACCTTGCCGGTGACGACCATGCTCATCTCCGAGCGCGCACGCACTTCGTCGACTGCCCTTTTCCCCGCGACCGTGGCGCCGCTCAAGGTAAACAGCGTCACAGCTGCAACGGCTGCAAATTTCATTCGATAGCTCCTGGGCCATTTCCAAATCGATGCCTGCGACGCAGCGCATCGACAGACCCGGCACGGCCGAGCCTGCCCGGAGGTTACGAATACAGCGGTGAATCGGCTGCAACACAATCACACTTGTGCGGAGGGCGCGAAATCGACTGCGGAATGTGCTCCGTGCGCAAAACAACACAACACGATGTTTATCGGAGAATCCAGCCCCCCCTTCATCGGCTGTAAAATGAACCATCGCCCCAGCAGGAACGAGACACTGCATGGACCGCACTACGCCCCCTGTTCCGCAGCGCCTGCGCGACATGCTCAAGGACTATCCGGACCTGATAGAAGCACTCGCCAGCACGCTTAAAGCCGCGACGACCAATTCCCGTGGCAATCCGCCGTTCGAAATGGCGCTCTGGGCACTGGAGGACATGCTCAGCCGGTTTATCAGCGACGCCCGTGATGAGCTTGAGGCGGCCGAAGCCAGTGGCGATGCGCAGGCCATCCAGCGTGCCGGCGCGAAACTGAACCTGATGTTCCGCGCCCGCTCGCCCAGCATTGGCTTGGGCGATCTCGACGAGTTGAGGGCGCATTTCGATAGCGCGCAGAAATCACCGAAAACCTCGGCAAGCTGACTTACCCAGTCCCCTGCATCAATGGGCCCGCTCCAATCCAGTGCTTGCCACGGACCCGAGGTAGAGCCATGACCAAGACGACAATCGAGCAGGACTGGCTGGAGTGCCTCGATTTATGCGCTGCTTCCGGCCGCATGGAGGAGTACCTCCGTAATCTTCGCCTGCCCAAATACGCTCCGTCGGAAGCGATCCAGGCCGGAAGAAAATTCGCGAGCACGCATAGAGACGGTTATAGCGTCCTCATCGAACGTCTTGCCCAAGGCAACGATCACGAAAAGCTCTGCGCATTCGAGTGTCTTGAATACATGTGCTGTGACTTCGATATCGGCTCAGTTCCGCAGGAACTCTTCGATATCTCCGAGCCGCTTCCCCCATCATCTTTGAGGAACTGGCAGGCGACGGCAATGCCGAGGGATTCTCAGGCGCCACTATCGGAGATTGGTTTCGTTATATGTTCCAGAAGCCCCTTCTTTGATGGCAGCATCGCTGATCAAGAGGAAGCAATCTGATCTGCGCAGAAGTGAACTTGACCCCATTTGCACTGGTCGGATTACGGCCGTTGGTCTCGGCGACCGCTATAAGAAGACTCAAATCTACGATTCTGCCGACTGCTACACACTAGAAGACGAGTATCAGGGCTATGAAGAAGACAATAACGAGCCTTAAGCAAGCCCGCCCATCACAGCAAAGCGCGCCAGACTCATTTCACAGAAAGACCAGCCGCC
Source organism: Lysobacter sp. 22409 (assembly GCF_052045105.1). NCBI lineage: Bacteria > Pseudomonadati > Pseudomonadota > Gammaproteobacteria > Lysobacterales > Lysobacteraceae > Lysobacter > Lysobacter sp. 22409. Next base: position 79,176 of record NZ_JBQEOE010000015.1, read on the forward strand.
CGTCCCTTAATACCATCGGCTTATTTTATTTGTTACCGCCACTCTCTGTAGGGAACACCCGTGTTTATCACATGATTTGCAAGGCGCTTACTAGAGAGGAACTGAGCCAGAACCGACATGGATAAATTCTGATGCTCTGACGGCCCGAGACAAACCCTTTCAAAGATCGGGTTGACCTCCGGAAAAGCTAATTCAATAGAAGGAACCAACATAGATGCGCCCTCGCGGTAGAAAATTGCGCTATCTGTGTGCCTGCAAAAATAATCAGATATAAGTCGCCACTCTTGCTCTTCCGAGAATGCTGGATTCTTTATGATGCAAAGCGCCCGCAGGAAGTCTCGGCGATACTTTTCCAAGAAGTGAAAATATTTCTGCGAAGAATGATCGCAAGAAACATCAACCTCCCCCGTGGTCAAGTTTTTTCGAAACGTTTCGATGATCTTTTCGATGAGGCTCTGCGCCAACTCCTCGTGCTCATGTGCCTGGTAAATGCACTTAGCAAGAACGCAATTAGAACCATCTGCGAGTAGTTTGATGATCTCGGGAGAAAATCCCAAGCTCACACCCTTTCCATGAGGCGTGTAACTTCGCCACTGACTTAACAAGCTCTCTTGCTCTGAGAGCGAGAAGACAAAAATATTGTAGTGATTCTGCTTGAAGCTTTCGATCCACAAGCGAAGCTGACGTAAGAATTCCACTTCAATGACATCACTAGACTGATCAATGAGCAAACAAATCCGGCCCCTCAGAACCTCGCATGCGTGCAGCACTTCACGAGAGTCATTAAGGTAGTACACGTTACTAGCCCACACGCACTTCGTTCTAGCCATACCTAGGAGAGAGCCGACACCCGTGTAGTGGAAGAGTACGCGCGGAGCTTGGTGATAGTAGAAATCATTAATCGATCGCATCAGCCCCACCTGCTCCAAGTTTTATTTCAACCAGTCAAGATGCTGCCACCGCCCAAGTCTCGTAGTTTCACGAGCATCAGATCATTGCAGTAGAGGCCTCAAGCACGTGTCAGATGCCCTTTGGAAAGAAGTAATTGCCCATTTCATAATGGCTAGACATCTGACAGCAACTGTGGCCATGTCCTTATGACTGCATTCATTTCGTTTACGTGAAATTGGAGTGCCAGCGGCCACTCAGCTTCGCAGAAGCCCAGTCAGATCAATCTTTATGAAATACGGGTGGCGGAGAGAGTGGGATTCGAACCCACGGAAGGTTTAACCCTTCGGCGGTTTTCAAGACCGCTGCCTTAAACCACTCGGCCATCTCTCCGTTGAGGTCTTGCGGCGACGGTCCTTCGATCCGTCGCGGGCGGTTCCTTGCGAACCGCCCTGGGCGCCCGGTCTTGTACCGGGCGCGGGGCATTCTCTCATGTCTGCGGGGCGGAAATCTCCAGCGTGCAGGCCCCTTCTCTGGCGCGCCCCCCGGGGGATACGGAACTGGTCAGCCTCCAGGTCGCCATGGGCAAACCCGTGGACTCGATCGGGGCGCGTTTCGCCCGGTTTAGACCGTCCTCGGGATCCCAGCCGCCATGAAGCACGGACTCCAACGGGTTCATGAGCGCTGGCTGCCCTAGCCAGCCGCATCGTCGCTACCCCATTCTTGGTCCTCCGACCCTCTCAACTGGGGGTGTGAGGCTAGCGGACGCCAGGCTAATCGCATCTCAGCCACCTGACCTCATCTTCTTCGCTGCCCCTAGCCGGTCCTCCCGAAAGAGTGGAAACCTCATCGAAAGCTTGGGTAATCCCGCCGGAGCCGCTCCTCAACCTCGATAGCCAGTGGATGCGGGACGGATGGCTCCAACTCGCTGATGAGCGCCCACGGCTGGTCGATAAGCGGGTGCCCAGTCTCGATATGCGGCAACCCGCGCCTCCGCCGAAGCGACTGCACGGCCAACAGTTCGCCTGGATACACGCAGTCGAATGACTTCTCGAATTCATAAGTCATCTTGTTCGTGCCTTCGCGGCTACGGCTGACATGGAAGTCGGCAGCCAGCTGCATAGCGCTGCGAAAGGCATCGGTATTCTCCGTACGCCAAGCATCCAGAAGTCCTTGGTATTCCGGTATCAACGGAACGTCCCGCCCAAAGCTTGTGTCGAGGCCGAAGGCTTCTGCGAATAGAGAAATCAGAAATGCATCATTCGTACCCCTGCGCCATCCATCCTTCTGGGAAGGATTGACCCGGAGGTCTTTTTCGCCCACATCGACCAGCAGTCGGGCGCAAACCTCTGCAAGATCCCAATCTCCTAACATCACCGCGCTTGCCGCTTTCATGCTGCTCCAGAAAGCCAGGACCGGTTGATGCGAATGGGGCAGCGACAAGCTGGCTTCGGCCCGGAAATCCAGCGCCCTGAAGAAAACCGCCCGAGACATTGCCTGCGACAAGACCTGTTTGTCGTCGATCGCCGCCTTCGTGCAACACTGCATCGAATAGACGTGGGAAATTCTGTAAAGCGCGCTGATCGCCCCGCGAGGCGGCCCTGGCTTCTCAAGCTCGACCTTCAACGCGTTCAGCAGCTCATCGAGCAAGTTCCGCTTGACCATGTTGGTCTGCCACCAGAGCTCCGCGTCCTTGAAGACCTTTCCAAGAGACGGGTGCCAGCCAGGCATCGGCGGACTCTTTACGGATTTAGTTGCCATCAAATGGTCCTAGGGCCGCTGCGGCTCGGATCGTCCGGCCCGCGTTGTTGTGCTTCTTGCTGGGCAAGAGCTTGCTGTTGATTGATCTGCTCGACTTGCGCGAAATTCTTCTCGGCGGGCTCCTGAATGGCTTGCTGAGCGCTTACCCGGTTCTCGAAATGCGGCCCTCGATCGCCATGCGGCGAGTAGACCGCGAACACCGTAACTTCGCCAGTAGCAGGGGCCGTTACGATAGCGACGCTATCGACGTGTTTCGCAACAGGGTCGGCAACATGCGCGCGTAGGAGCGCGGCAGAAATGCTAGTACTTTGCTGCTCGTCCCACCGCCCATCTGCGGCAATCGCCTTGTATATCTCCTGAAAATCAGCACTGGCCCTCAAATGATCGAAGCCGGGCGACAGCTCGGCGCGCTTGTCGGGTCTGACCCACGGATCGGAAACATGACTGTCAATGCGCAGCTTATGCGAGCCCGGTTCGTTGCTTATATTGATGCGGACCCATGACGCTTCTGCGTTGAAAAGCTTCGTCTCGGGGTCGAAGGCTTCCGCCATGATTTTATCCGCGATATCGGGTAGACCATGAATCGTCCGATGCTCGGCCCATTGCCCTCGCCCATCTATGGCTCTTTGCAGTCTTACCCTGATGAATTCGCCCGGGTCGTCGATGTTCTGCGCGCTTGCCTTACCCTGGACGGACGTCTTTACCTCAAAGAACTCAAGTCTATCGGTATCCGGATGCCGCCCAACGATGTCGATGCCCTGCCCGGATTTGTTCTTGATCGACACGATATCGGTGTAGCCGAGCTCCACCATCTTGTGCGTCTGTATGGCTTCGCCGATGTCGCCAATATGCTTCCGGCTGAGCGTAGTGAGATCGACGCCCTTGAGGCTGTGGTCCAACGCCTCCTGAAACTTGATCTTCCCCTCGAAAACCGTCTTGTCGAGCTTGGCGACCTCGCCCAGCTCCCTCGGGGTGAGTTGTCCGCTGCGCAGCAGCCCCTCGACGTTATCGGTCTGGTGCGCGGCCCGTATCAGCTGCTCGAGGTTGCCCTGATCCCGTGCCCGCTCGACCAGGCCCTCGATCATTCCGCTGGCACCGCGGCCGGCCATGCCGTCTTGCTTCAGGTCACGATTGGCCTCGGCGAGCGTCTCGCCCAGTTCCCTGACCTGCTCCCCTGTGCGCGCGATCCTGCCGGCGTCCTCAGTCAGCGTACGAGCGCCCTTGCCTAGTTCGTCGGCCTTGCCGAGCACCTGGATGTCGTGCGGGACGACGCGCACCACCTCGCCGAGCTTCGTCAGCTCGACCGCATGCTCGGGTACTACCGCGTCGATCGCATGGACCGCCTTGCCGAACTTGCCCAGCTTGGTGACCGGAACGAAGCTGGCGACGAGTTCGACACCGATGACGCCGGCGGCACCCCCAAGGTACTCCGCCTCCTTGCCGCGGGCCTGGGCTTCCTTGAGGCCTTTGTCCCACTTCTCCATCGCATCGGAGGCGGCGCGCTGCGCGTCCGTTTTCGGCTTGCTCGGGTCGTCGATGACATCGGCCGCGTACATCGTGGCCATGCCGACGACCATCTTCCGATAGCTCGGGTCGCTCACCATGCGATCCGCCATCCGGGCCAGATCGACGAAATCCCCAAGCGTGTCCGCCGTATGCGTTATCGCCCCGCGAGCGAAGCCCGTTTGTGCCTGCGTGCCGGTCAGAACGTACGAAGCGGCATTGGCCGCGGCCTGCTCCGTCGCCGATCTCTGCGGGTCGTTGGCGATGCCTTTGAGGCGCTGTTGGCCGTTGGCGAGCAGGTCGCTGAGGGCTTGGTCGGCCTCTTTGAATCGCTTGGCGGCCTCATCGCGCACGGCCGCGGTGGCCTCGGCGAGCCGTTCTCCCTGCCTTTCCACGAAGGTGTCGGTGATGTTGGCCGCGTCGAGGGCTTCGGCGAACCTCCGCTTCTCGGCGGGTGTGTCGAGTTTCTTCTCGATCGCGTCGAGAAAGCTGTCCCGGTTCGCTCTCAGCGCCGGGCTGCGTTGCAAGTCGTTGACTAGCGCTGCGGCATCTACACCACCGACCCGTTGATTCCTTAGTACTAAACGCTGCGCCTCGAAGTCGAGCGGGTTCGGGCGGCCTTCGGCGTCTGTTGCAGCCAGCAGCGCAGCGATATCGCGGGTGTCCACCCGTTGGGAAGTAGCCATTGAATATCCTTATTCAGTTGACGTGATACGGAGAACAGCTTATCCGCCGAGACGATCCAAAGCACCAAGGCGGTCCATCCGATGAACGTCATGAGCATGGTTTCCGTGCCATCGGGCCGTCTACATATGTGCTCTCAGCCTGAAGTGCGTGAACAACTCGGCAGGCAGACTGACAGCGCAACTTTCAGTTACGCAAAAGCGCTAATGGTCGAAATCGAACGGCACCTGGATGATTGGTTCGCCTGTTTGCAGCCAGCATGGCCATTGCATGGTTCAAGACTGCTGCCTTGAACCGGTCGGCCATCTCTCCACTAACGTCTTACTGCGACGGTCTTTGGAATCCGTCGCGGGCGGTTCCTTGCGAACCGCCTTGCGCGCCCGGTCTTGCGCCGGGCGCGTGGCACTCATTCACCCCGCCGGAGCGGAAATCTTCACCGACTTGTCGTGCTTCTTGTCGTGGCGGGCAATGCCGTCGGGGCACGGGATGCCTTTGATGTCGCTGCACTGCAGGCGTGCGGACTCGACCAGGGACGGGGCCTTCTCGGCCAGGAAGTCGATGAACACGCGCACCGCCGGCAGCAGGCCGCGGCGTGAGGCGAACACGGCGTGGAAGATGCCCTGCGGCAGGCGCCAGTTCGGCAGCACCACTTCCAGGTCGCCGCGGCGCACGGCTTCGGCGCAGACGGTCTCGGGCAGCAGAGTGATGCCGACGCCCTGCTCGGCCAGCGCCATCAGCATCGGGAAGTCGAAGCCCATCACCCGCGGCTTGAGTTCGACCCGGCGCACTTCGCCGTCGGGGCCGTGCAGTTCCCAGCGCTGGCGGGCGTCGTCTTCGCTGATGCTCAGGGTGACGTGGTCGGACAGTTCGTCGGGGTTGCTCGGGCGGCCCATGCGGGTCAGGTACTTCGGGCTGGCGACCAGCAGTTCCTGGATCTGGCCGAAGCTGCGCATGACCAGGCTGCCGTCGTCGTCGAGCTTGGAGCGCACGCGCAGGGCCACGTCGACGCCTTCGTTGATGATGTCGACGCGGCGGTTGCTGACGTTCAACTGCACCCGCACCTGCGGGTATTTGGCGAGGAATTCGGGCAGCAGCTTGGGGATCTGCTGCTGGGCCAGGCCGACCGGCACGCTGACCCGGATCACGCCACGCGGCTCGGCGCTGAGGCGATCGACGACTTCGCGGGCGGCCTGGGCCTCGGCCAGCATCGATTGCGCGTGGCGGTAGACGCTGTTGCCGACTTCGGTGACGGCGAAGCGGCGGGTGGAACGCTGCAGCAGGCGCACGCCCAGGTCGGTCTCGAGCTGGCTGATGCGGCGGCTGAGGCGCGACTTCGGAATGCCCAGCGCGCGTTCGGCGGCGGCGAAGCCGGCGTGGTCGACGACCATCGCGAAGTAATACAGGTCGTTCAAATCGTGCATGACGATAGTTCCAATATTAGAACAATAAGTGACATTGAAGCATCTTTATCCCACTGAAGCAACGATACAGACTTTGCTCCAACGCGGCGACGCCCGCTTTACCGGCTCCGACCGAGCCACCGAGGTCCACCATGAAGCTGTTGCATATCGATTCGAGCGCCCTGGGCGCCCATTCCGTGACCCGTGAGCTTAGCGCGGCGGTGGCGGCGCGTTGGCAGGACGAGGTGCCGGGCCTGACGATCGACTACCGCGACCTGGATGCCGACCCCATCCCGCATCTTACCGGCCGTTCGCTGGCCAAGGCCGATCCGGCCGAAGCCGAGGAGTCAGAGCGCATCCTGCAACAATTCCTGGCGGCCGACGTGATTGTCCTTGGCGCTCCGATGTACAACTTCGGCATTCCTTCGACCCTAAAGGCCTGGGTCGACCGCGTCGCGGTCGCCGGCAAGACCTTCCGTTATACCGAGAAGGGTCCGGAGGGTCTGGCTACCGGCAAGCGCGCGATCGTGGTCAGCGGCCGCGGCGGTTTCCACACCGATGCGCCGAGCGATTTCCAAGAGGCCTACCTGCGTCACGTACTCGCATTCATCGGCGTGACGAATGTCGAGTTCGTGCGAGCGGAAGGTGTGGCCTACTCACCTCAGCATCGTGCCGACGCGCTCGCTGCGGCGCACGCATCGATTCCATTGCCGTTGCGTCGGGCCGCGTAAGTCTTCGCGATCGAGTCTGCCCCGCCCAACCGTGTAGCTCCAAGTCCGACGCTTCCTCCCCCCGCGTCGGAATTAGCCGGGTCCTGACAGGCCCGGCTTTTTTCTTGCCTGGTTTTCGCGACTGCGCCATAGCAACCAGCGGCCGGCCAGGTATGCAGACGAAATGGCGCTCGCAACCGCGGCGAGAATCCCTGGGCCGACCATCCGGCGCGGCAACCAGTGGTCGTCGCCGGTCCACCAATACGGCCCGAACACGACGGCGTGGAAGACCAGGGTCGACACGAACCAGCCGATCATCGCCGCAACCGCCGCATGCGAGGCCAACCGGGTCCAAGCCAACGCAAAGCGTTGAACTTGGCGCAGCCTTAGCAGCACGGCGAATTCGAGCAGGAACAAAACCGCGGTCGGCACTGCGGTCAGCGCAAGGTAATAAAGCGCCGTATGCATGCGCGCCGCGGTCGGCGATCAGCTGAGGACTTCGACGCCACCCATGTAGCGGCGCAGCGCCTCGGGCACGGTGATCGAGCCGTCGGCGTTCTGGTAGTTCTCCATCACCGCGATCATGGCGCGGCCGACGGCGACGCCGGAGCCGTTGAGGGTGTGGGCGAGCTCGGGCTTGCCGGTGGCCGGGTTGCGCCAGCGCGCCTGCATGCGGCGGGCCTGGAAGGCCTCGCAGTTCGAGCAGGAGGAAATCTCGCGGTAGGTGTTCTGGCTCGGCAGCCAGACTTCCAGGTCGTAGGTCTTGGTCGCGGCGAAGCCCATGTCGCCGGTGCACAGCAGCATGCGCTTGTACGGCAGGCCGAGGGTTTCCAGCACGACTTCGGCGCAGCGGGTCATGCGCTCGTGTTCGTCGTAGCTTTCGTCCGGGCGCACGATGCTGACCAGTTCGACCTTCTCGAACTGGTGCTGGCGGATCATGCCGCGGGTGTCGCGGCCGTGGCTGCCGGCTTCGGCGCGGAAACACATCGAGTGCGCGGTCATGCGCAGCGGCATCGCCGCGTCTTCGACGATTTCGTCGCGGACGATGTTGGTCAGCGGCACTTCCGAGGTCGGGATCAGATAGCGCTTGCTCGCCGCCTCGCCCTCGCCGACCACGGTCGCGAACAGGTCGTCCTCGAACTTCGGCAACTGGCCGGTGCCGCGCATCGAGTCGGCGTTCACCAGCAGGGGCACGCTGGTTTCCTGGTAGCCGTGCTGCTCGGTGTGCAGGTCGATCATGAACTGGGCCAGGGCGCGATGCAGACGCGCCAGGCCGCCGCGCAGCACGGTGAAGCGTGCGCCGGACAGCTTGGCCGCGGTGTCGCCGTCGAGCCAGCCGTTGCGGGCGCCGAGTTCGACGTGATCCTTGACCTCGAAATCGAACGTACGCGGGGTGCCCCAACGATGGGTCTCGACGTTGTCGGTCTCGTCCTTGCCGGCCGGCACGGTGATGTGCGGCAGGTTCGGGATGCCGAGCGCGATCGCTTCGATCTCGGCCTTGATCGTTTCCAGACGCGCTTCGCTGGCCTTGAGCTCGTCGCCGAACGCGGCGACCTCGGCCATCAACGGAGCGACGTCCTCGCCCTTGGCCTTGGCCTGGCCGATCGCCTTGGAGCGCGTGTTGCGCAGGTTCTGCAGCTCCTGGGTGCGCACCTGGATCTGCTTGCGCTCGCTTTCCAGCGATTCCAGCACGGCCGGGTCGAGGGCGTAGCCGCGCGTTTCGCGCAGGCGTGCGGCGAGTTCGGCGGGCTGTTGGCGCAGCAGGGTCGGATCGAGCATGGCGTAGCCGGTCGCAGTGGCGAGAAGAACCGCAGATTATCGCGTCACTCGGCGGTTTTCGCGAACCTTGCGCTTGCCGGAGACGGCGGATCGGGGCCGGATCGAGGACGCAATAGGGGGCGATCGGAGTCCGCGGAGGACGCTTTCGGGCATTTCGTTGCAGAATGCGGCCCAACGCATATTCGGACCGCCCATGTCGACCACGCCCCCCGCTCCGTCGCGCCGCTCCTTCGATTTCGCCGCCTGGCGCCCTTCGGGCAAGGCCTGGCTGTTGGTGCTGGGGGCCTTCGCCGTCGGCCTGGGGCTGTTCGCATGGGTGTGGTCGAGCAACCGCAATAACAGCGACGACTTCTACCGTGCCGACGGCGCGCTGCCGGCCGGCACCACGCCGCAGTACGCGCCCTTGCCGGCGCCGGCCGGGGCCGGCGGCGACGGTGTCGCCCCGTCTGCACAGCAAGCGCCGCAGGCCGCGGCGCCCGGCCAGGACGAAGAGCGCGCCGAGTTGGTCGAAAACCCGAACCCGCCGGCACCGCCGCAAACCATGCCGAGTGCGCCGCCGGCCGCGCCCGCCGCTTCCACCGCCGCGCAGACGCCGGCCACGCCGCTGCCCGGCAATCGCCCGCCGCAGTACCCGGCGCAGGCCCTGCGCCGCGGCGAAGGCGGCACGGTGCGGATCCGGGTGACGGTCGACGAACAGGGTTCGTCGGGCGATGTGCAGATCGTCGAAGGCAGCGGCTCGCGTTTGCTCGATCGCGCGGCGGTGTCCGCCGTGCGCCAGTGGCGCTTCCGCCCGGCGATGCGCAACGGCCGTCCGGTCGCCGATGCGGTGATCGTGCCGATCACCTTCAACGCTAACCAGTGATCGGCGTCTTGTAATCCGTGGCCTGCCTGTCGCTCGCCTGAATCTTCTTTACCTTCCGTTCACCGCTGGCTAACGACCGCGCTTGGAAGCTCGGCGCTCGGTCGCGCCCCCGGGACCGCAGAAAGGAGGCCAAAAATGAGCGTTGCATCACATCCATTGGACCCGAATAGCCACGATTTCGAGGCCACGCCGGCCCCCGAGGCCGATGCGATCGAAGTCGCACCGAGTTCCACCGGTCTGTGGTTGCTGCTGCTCCTGCTCGGTGCCACTTTCATGGGCTGGTACTACTACGGCAAGCGTCCGCCGGCGCCGCCGCCGGCCCCGGCGATGCCGCTGGTGATCGTCCCGCCGATCGAGCGCAACGCAGTCGCCGAAGCGACGCCCAGCATCGCGCGCAAGACGGCCGTTGCAGCGGCCGCCGCCGAAACCTCGGCGAAACCGGTGACCGAAGCTACGGCGAAGATCGATCCGCCGCGTTCGACCGAGGCACTGCCTTTGGCCGCCGACAATGCCGCACCGCGCTACCCGGCCGGCGCCTTGCGCCGCGGCGAAGGCGGCACCGTGGTCCTGCGCGTCAACGTCGGCGCCGACGGCCTGCCCGAAGAAGTCGAGGTCGCGCGCCACAGCGGTTCGCGCGAACTCGACCGCGCCGCCCTGGTCGCAGTGCGCGATTGGCGCTTCCGCCCGGCGACCCGCGACGGCCGCGAAGTGGCCTCGGTGGTGGAGCAGCCGGTGGAGTTCAAGCCACGCCAATGAACATTCTGGCCGCAGGCCTAGATAGGCGGCCATGATGGTGAAAGCAGGCAATCGCGACACTCTCAATGGACATCGCGGCGGTAAGCCGAGATAAGCGGCCATGATGGCGAAAGCCGGTAACAACGCTATTCGCCGACTTTCCAGCATCACCCACACACAAGAACGGCGGCCCAAGGCCGCCGTTTTAGTTGCCGATCAGTTCGTCTCGGCGCCCTACTCGGCCGGGCCGACCCGCATGCCCGCCTTCGCCGCCAAGGCCTCGAAGCCCGGGAACGAAGTCGCGACGTTGGCGACGTCGCCGATGCGCACTTCGCCGCTCGCCAGTTGCGCCGCGATGGCGAAGCTCATGGCGATGCGGTGATCGCCGTGGCTGTCGACTTCGCCGCCGTGCAAGGCGCCGCCTTCGATGATCGCGCCGTCCGGCGTCTCGATGATGTTCGCGCCGAGCGCGCGCAGGCCGGTGGCCATGGTCGCGATGCGGTCGGATTCCTTGACCCGCAGCTCGGCGGCGCCGCGGATCGTGGTGCGGCCCTTGGCGGTGGCCGCGGCGATGAACAAGGCCGGGAACTCGTCGATCATGTCCGGCACCAGCGCTTCCGGCACATCGACGCCGTGCAGCGGCGCGTAGCGCACCCGCAGGTCGGCGACCGGTTCGCCGCCTTCGGCGCGCGGGTTTTCCTCGACGATGTCGGCGCCCATCAAGCGCAACGCGGCGAGCAGGCCGGTGCGGCGCGGGTTCATGCCGACCGCTTCCAGGCGCAGGTCCGAGCCCGGCACCACGCTCGCGGCGACCAGGAAGAACGCGGCCGAGGAGAAATCGGCCGGCACGGCGATGCCGGTCGCGCGCAGCACGTGGCCGCCGCTCAGGCGCGCATACCCGGGCGAGAATTCGATCGGCCAGCCGAACGCCGCAAGCATGCGCTCGGTGTAGTCGCGGGTCGGGTGCGGTTCGTGCACCACGGTGTCGCCGTAGGCGTACAGGCCGGCCAACAACAGCGCCGACTTCACCTGCGCGCTGGCGACCGGCAAGGTGTATTCGATGCCCTGCAGCGAACGGCCGCCGCGGATGCGCAGCGGCGGCAGGCCGCCGTCTTCGGTGTCGATCTGCGCGCCCATCGCCGCAAGCGGCTCGGTGACGCGGCGCATCGGCCGCTTCGACAACGAGGCATCGCCGATCAGCACGCTGTCGAAGTCCTGCCCGGCCAGCACGCCGGCGAGCAGGCGCATGCCGGTGCCGGCGTTGCCGCAGTCCAGCGCTTCGGCGACGCCGCGCAGGCCGTGCATGCCGACGCCGTGGACGATGCGTTCGCTCGCGCTCGGCGTCTCGATGCGCACGCCCAGGCGCTCGAACACGCGCGCGGTGGCGCGGGTGTCCTCGCCTTCCAGAAAACCGGTGACGCGGGTGACGCCTTCGGCCAGCGCGCCGAGCATGACCACCCGGTGCGAAACCGATTTGTCGCCCGGCACGCGCAGCGAACCGCGCAGGGGCGAACCCGATCCGGCCGTCCAGGCCGCTTGTTCTTCGATGAGCGCACTCATGTCAGCACTTGGTCCAATGCCGCCAGCAGGCGGCGGTTTTCGTCGGGCGAGCCGACACTGATCCGCAGGCAATCGGCGAGCCCGTAGCCGGCCATCGGCCGCAGGATCACGCCGCGCTCGACCAGGGCCGCTTCGATCTGCGCGGTGCGCGGACCGAACTCGACCAGGACGAAATTCGTCTGCGAGGGGAAGACGCGCAGGCCGCGCTGCTGCAAGGCCGCCGCCAGCGCGGCGCGCTGCTCGGCGTTGCGCGCGCAGGCCCAGTCCAGGTGCGCCTCGTCGGCGAGCGCCGCGACGCACGCGGCCAGGGCCGGGCCGTTGACGTTGAAGCTTTCGCGCAGCCGGTCCATGACCTGGACCAGGCCGGGCTGGGCGAGCAGATAACCGACCCGCAAGCCGGCCAGGCCATAGGCCTTGCTGAAGGTGCGGGTGATGGCGAGGTTGGGATAACGGCCGAGCAAAGACAGCGCGCTGGCATAGTCCGGCGCGTCGGCCATTTCGGCGTAGGCCTCGTCCATCACCACCAGCACGTCGGACGGCACGCGATCGAGGAAATCGATCATCGCCTCGCGGCCGAACCAGGTGCCGGTGGGGTTGTTCGGATTGGCCACGTAAACCAGGCGCGTGGCCGGGCCGATCGCGGCCGCGATCGCATCGAGNTCGCGCCGGCGGCCTGGGTCGCGAGCGCGAACACGGCGAAACCGTAACGCGAGAACACCACCTCGTCGCCGGGGCCGGCGAACACCTGCGCCAGTTGCATCAGCAATTCGTGCGAGCCGTTGCCGAGCTGGATCTGGGCGACGTCGACGCCGTGCTTCGCGGCCAGCGCGCGCTTGAGATCGGCGCCGAGCGGGTCGGGATAACGATGCAGCGCGTGCAGCGCATCGAGGATCGCCGCGCGCGCCTGCGGCGACGGGCCGTAGGGGTTTTCGTTGGAGCCCAGCTCGGCGAGGTTGGCCTCGCCGAAACGGCGCCGCAGCGCGACCAGGTCGTGCCCCGGGTCGTAGGCCTTCAGGCGCTGGATGCCGGCCTGCGCGCGCGCGGCGAACCAGGCTTCGTCATAGGCCGGTGTGTCCCTGCCCTCGCGACTGGCAGGCTCTTGCGCTTGCGTGGCCGGCGCGCTCATGCGATCGCCACCGGGTAGGAACCGAGCACCTTCACTTCGTGCGCCAGCTCTTCCAGTTCTTCCAGCGCTTCGCGCATCGCCGGCTCCTGCACATGCCCGCCGATGTCGACGAAGAAGGCGTACTGCCAACGGCCGGTGTGGCCCGGACGCGACTCGATGCGGTTCATGCTCAGGCCGCGCTTGGCGAACGGCGACAGCACGTTATAGAGCGCGCCCGGCTGGTCCTTGATGAAGATCAGCAGCGAGGTACGGTCGTTGCCCGAAGGCGTGAACAGCTCGCGGCCGATCACCAAAAAGCGCGTGGTGTTGTCGGGCCGGTCTTCGATCGGCCCGGCCACCGTGCGCAGCCCGTACACGCTGCCGGCGCTGGCGCCGGCGATCGCGGCGGCGTCGTCGGCGTTGCGCGCCCGGCGCGCGGCCTCGGCGTTGCTCGACACCGCGATCTTCTCGGCTTTCGGCAGGTACTCGCGCAACCAGGCCTTGCACTGGGCGAACGACTGCGGGTGCGAATAGACGCGTTCGATGTCCTCGATGCGGCCGCTGCGCGAGAGCAGATGCTGATGCACGCGCAGCTCGACTTCGCCGCTGATCTTGAGCTTGGAAGTCAGGAACATGTCGAGGGTCGACTGGATCGTGCCCTGGGTCGAGTTCTCGACCGGGACCACGCCGAAATCGGCGCTGCCGGCTTCGACTTCCTGGAACACTTCCTCGATGCTCGCCAGCGGCAGGCCGTGGATCGAGTGGCCGAAGTGCTTGTACACCGCCTGCTGCGAGTGCGTGCCTTCCGGGCCGAGAAAGCCGATCTTGAGCGGCTCCTGCTGGGCCAGGCAAGCCGACATGATTTCGCGGAACAGGCGCACCAGCACTTCGTCGTTGAGCGGGCCGTCGTTGCGGTCGACCACCCGGCGCAGCACCTGGGCCTCGCGCTCGGGGCGGTAGTAATCGACCGCGGCGGCGAGCTTGCCCTTGGCCTTGCCGACCTGGTTGGCGAACTGCGCGCGCTCGCCGATCAGTTCTTGGATGTGCCGGTCGATGCCGTCGATGCGCTCGCGCAGCAGCGCCAGGTCGGGACTGACCACGGCCGGTTCCGACCCGGCTTTCGCCTTGCCGGCGGGCTTCTTTTCGGTCGCGCCCTTGGCGGCGGCCGGTTTCTGCTTGCCGGGCTTGGCCGGCGGCTTGCTGTCTGCTTGCTTGGTCTTGCGTGACTTGTCGGTCATTGTCGTCTCGTCGCTACCGAAGGTGTTGCGATGCCGTCCCTGCTGGAACACGAAGCCTTCGGATCGCACGGCCCGGCCATCCGAGGCCGGGCGTTCGCAGCCGCGGCCGATGCCGATGCGGCATCGGCCAAGCGCGGCGGCTTACCCGTGCCGTTGCTGGAAGTCCTGCATGAAGGCCGCGAGCGCTTGCACGCCCTGCTCAGGCATCGCGTTGTAGATCGAGGCGCGCATGCCGCCCAGGGCGCGATGGCCCTTGAGCGAGATCAGGCCCGCGTCCTGCGCTTGCTTGAGGAAGGGCTTGTCGAGCGCTTCGTCCTTGAGGAAGAACGGCACGTTCATGCGCGAGCGCGCGGCGGGGGCGACTTCGTTGCGGTAGAAGCCGCCGGAGTTGTCGATCACGCCGTACAGCAGCTTGGACTTGCGGTCGTTGCGCTTGGCGAATTCTTCCACGCCGCCCTCGGCCAGCATCCACTTGAACACCAGGCCGGCCAGATACCAGTTCCAGGTCGGCGGCGTGTTGAGCATCGACTCGCCCTTGACGTGGGCGCGGTAGTCGAAGATCTCGGCGCGCGGCTGGCCGGCGCGTTCGAGCAGTTCGCGCTTGACGATGACCACGCTGACGCCGACCGGGCCGAGGTTCTTCTGCGCGCCGGCGTAGATCACCCCGAACTTCGACACGTCGAGCGGTTCGGAGACGATGCTGGAGCTGAAGTCGCCGATCAACGGAACGTCGCCGGTGTCGGGGATGTCGCGGAACTCGACGCCGTGGATGGTCTCGTTGGCGGTGTAGTGGACGTAGGCCGCGTCCTTGGACAGGGCCCAGGTGTCGCGCGCCGGGATGGTGCGGAAGCCGTCGGCCTCGCCGTTGGCGGCGATGTTGGCGTTGACGTAGGGCTTGACCTGCTTGAGCGCGGTCTTGCCCCAGTGGCCGGTGACCACGTAGTCGACGGTCTGGCCCGGGTTGGCGAAGTTCAGCGCGATCAGCGCCTGCTGCGCGGTCGCACCGCCCTGCAGGAACAACACGGCGTAATCTTCGGGGATCGACATCAGCGCGCGCAGGTCGCGCTCGGCCTCGGCGGCGACCTGGATGAACTCCGGGCCGCGGTGGCTGAGTTCTACGATCGAGGCCCCGGCGTTGTTCCACTCCAGCAGTTCCGACTGCGCCTGCAGCAGGACCGGTTCGGGCAGGGTCGCGGGACCGGCACTAAAGTTGAAAGCGCGGGACATCGGAAACTCCGTAGTGGGGGTTGGCCCCTCAGTATGCCGCAGTGCAACACCGTGTGCGCCTCCGTTTCGCGCGCAACTTTTGCCCCGTTGGCTGCCTCTATCCTCATATCGGGTCCCGTATGTCTGGAGGACTCGGAACCCGCCCCGCCGGAGCCGTCTCATGTCGTTGCGCGATGCCCTCGCTATCCCCTCCTCTCAGATCACCGACGAGGCCGTCTACCGCGAACGCCGGCGCCTGCTGGCCGCCTTCGCCCTGACCCCGGCGCTGGGCCTGTCCGGCTGCGCCGAGGCCGAACCGCCGGCGCCGAGGTCGCTGCCGGCGGCGAGCCCGGAGCAGATGAAGGCCGGCTTCCGGACCGACGAGGTCCTGACCCGCTACGAGGACATCACCACCTACAACAACTTCTATGAGTTCGGCACCGGCAAGTCCGACCCGTCCCGGGCTCGCCGCAGTCTGCGCACCAGCCCTTGGACGGTCGCGGTCGGCGGCGCCTGCGCCAAGCCGGGCAAGCTGTCGCTGGAAGATCTGATCAAGGGCCTGACCCCGCAGGAACGGATCTACCGGCTGCGTTGCGTCGAGGGCTGGTCGATGGTGATCCCCTGGCTGGGGGTGCCGCTGGCCGACGTGCTCAAGCGCTTCGAGCCGACCTCGAAGGCCAAGTACGTCGCCTTCACTACCCTGGCCGACGAGAAACAGATGCCGGGCATCGCCTACCCCTGGATCAACTGGCCGTATCGCGAAGGCCTGCGCATCGACGAGGCGATGCACCCGCTGACCCTGCTCGCCACCGGTCTGTACGGCAAATCCCTGCCGCAACAGAACGGCGCGCCGTTGCGCCTGGTGGTGCCGTGGAAGTACGGCTTCAAGAGCATCAAGTCGATCATCGCCATCACCTTCGTCGAGCGCCGGCCACTGACGAGTTGGAACGACCTGCAGCCCAGCGAATATGGGTTCTTCTCCAATGTGAACCCGAGCGTCGACCACCCGCGCTGGAGCCAGAAGACCGAGCGCCGCATCGCCGGCACCGGCAGCAAGTTGTTCGTCGACCGCATCCCGACCCGCTTGTTCAACGGCTACGGCGATCAGGTCGCCAGCCTGTATGCCGGCATGAGCCTGCGGCTCTGGTTCTGAGATGGCGAAGGAATCCGCGTCGGTGGCGCGTTCGTCCGCCTCGTCTTCCGCTTCCGGGCGCCCGCCCGGGGTGGCATTGAAACGCCGGACTCCGGCTGGCGTGATCTGGGCCAAGGTCGCCGTGCACGCCTTGGCCTTGACCCCGGCGGCGATCCTGGCCTGGCAGATCCGCTCCGAAGTGCTGACCGGCAGCGGCGGGCTCGGCGCCGACCCGATCGCCGAGATCGAACATCGGTTGGGCCTGTGGGCGCTGCGTTTGCTGATGATCGCCTTGGCGGTCACGCCGCTGCGCCAGCTCAGCGGCCAGGCGGTGTTGCTGCGCTTCCGACGCCTGCTCGGCCTGTACGCCTTCTTCTACGCCAGCCTGCACCTGACCGCCTACCTGGTGCTCGACCTCAAGGGTTACTGGACGCAGATCTTCGAGGAAATCGCCAAACGGCCCTACATCACCGTCGGCTTTCTGGCGTGGCTGCTGCTGATCCCGCTCGCCGTCACCTCGACCCAGGGCATGATGCGGCGCCTCGGCCGGCGCTGGGGGCTGTTGCACCAACTCGTCTATGCGATCGCCGTATTGGCCGTCCTGCATTTCTGGTGGCTGGTGAAGTCGGACATCCGCGAGCCTTTGCTGTACGCCACGATCCTGAGCGTCCTGCTGGGCTGGCGGGTGTGGCGCAAGTTCGCCGAGGCGCGGCTGCGGCGCAAGGCCGCGGCGCAATAGGCGCGGCTGACACCGCTCTTACACGAAGCCGCGGCTCTTAGGGGTAGGAGCGGCGCAAGCCGCGACCGCGTGAAACAAACGGCGGCGCAGGCTACGGCAAAATCCACGCAATCGGACGCGGCCCCGGTCGCGGCTTATGACCGAAGGAAATCCCTATGGGACGCCGCTGCTACAGAAAGCCGTAATCCCCGTGGGACGCGGCGCCTATTCCGAGTGTCGCGGGGCTCAGCGCGTGCCGTACAGCAACAGCAGGCTCAGCAGGCCGGCCATGACCACGGCGGCGAGCAACAGCCAGGGCATGCGTCGCACCGAGGCCGGCAGGGCCGACGGCGGCTGCATGCGCTCTTCGTTCGAGGCCGCTTCCTGGGCCAACTGGGCCTGCAGGGCTTCGGCGGCGCTGAACTGGCGGGTCGGGGCTTCGATGACGAAACGGTGTTGGCCGTCGAGCAGCAACTGATCGCCGGGTTTGAGCAAGGCGTGCCGCACCGGCTGGCCGTTGACCACGCTGCCGTCGACCGAACCGACATCGCGCAGCACCACGCCATCGGCATGGGCTTCCAGGCGCGCATGGCGATCGGCGAAGGCCGGTTCGTTGATGCGGATGTCGCAATCGCCGGCGCGGCCGATCAGGCGCGGCTGCTCCAGGGTGTAGCAACGCCCGTGATGAATGCCGCCGACGCCGCGCACGACCATGCGCGAATCTGCCGGGATGTCGACCCCGAACGGCGGCGCGGGCTCGGGCTTGTCGTCGATCAGCAGCAGTTCGACGCCGTCGAGAAAGATCGCGTCGCCGGCGCGCAGCATCGCCACGCGTTTCACCGGGCGGCCATTGACGTGCAGGCCGCGCAGACCTTCGCGCACCTGCAGCCAGACGCCGCGACGGTCGACGCTGAGTTGCGCGATCGCCGCACCGGCGTCTTCGACCAGCACGGTGCGTCCGGCCGAATCGCGGCCGATCGCATGCACCCCGGGCTTGAGGGCCAGGTCGGCATGTTCGCGATTCGGGTATCGAAGTTTGAGGGCGCTCACTCCGCCGCAATCTAGCAGGTTGTCGAATCGCGTACATCCCGTCGTCGCGGACCGAGCCCAACGCTGCGGCGCGTTCGAACCGATACCCGGCGGCCGCGTCGCTTCGCCCGCTCGCAACACCGCGCTGCGGCGCAGTGCGCCCCAGGCTTGGATGCGCCGGTCCCTGCCCCCACAATACCGGCCTCCAGGGAGAACCCAGACCATGTCCAGCATCGATATCCGCCATCCGCATTCGCTCGCACCGGCCAAAGCCCGCAAAGCCGTCGAGGAAGTCGCGAAGAAGCTCGCCGAACGTTTCGATGTCGAATACGACTGGGTCGGCGATACCCTCAACTTCGTCCGCAGCGGCGTCGACGGCAAGATCTCGCTGCAGCCGAATCAGTTGCACGTGACCGCGCAACTCGGTTTCCTGCTCGGCGCCCTCAAGGGCCCGATCGAGTCGGAAATTCGCCGGGTGCTGGAAGAACGCTTCAAGTAAGCGGCGTCGCCCGCGGCGCAGCGGAACCGCTGCGCTTCAACGCCACGAACGGCTCGGTTCGCTCCAGCCTTGGCCGAGCTCGGGGATCGGCCCTACCCGTACCGATCCAGACACCAGGCCGCCCGCACTCGATCCGGCACCGGCTCAATCCAGTTCCGGCTCAATCCAATGCCGGATCACTCCAGGCGTGGAAAGGGATCGGCCTCGCCGGCGAACAGCCGCTCGGCGATGTCGCGCTCGTCCTGCTCGATCTCGGCGATGAACTCGCGCACGTCGCCGAGCCGGCCGAACGCTGCGAAACCGCGTTCGAGAAAGCCCTGCAGCTCCGACAAGCCCGCCGCCTTGGCCGGGCCGCGCGAGAGTTTGAGCAAAGTCAGGATGCCCGGCATCCGCACCGCCTGCCCCAGGCCCAGGCCGACCGCGGCGATCAGGTCGATCTGATGGCCGCGCAGCCGCGGCAAACCGCAGGCACGGTAGATCTGCGCGTACAGCGGGCCGTCGAGACGGCGCCGGCGCGGCGCCAGCGCTTGCAGGCGCTCGGCCATGCGCAGGTCGAAGGCGTGCGTCAGCAGGCCCAGCTCGATCGCATCGGCGACCGTGCTCAGCAACGAGCCCGGCAATAGCCGCTGCATCATCGGCAAGACCTTGGCGATGTCGGCGTCGCGACGGCTGAAGTCGCGGTCGTTGTAGACGTCGCTGAGGAAGAACTGCGCCGCCGGGCGCCGGCGCGGGTCGCGCAGGAAGCGGTCGAAGCTGGCTTCCAAGCGCCGTGCCTGCCACAACCGCAGTTCGGGCAGCCAGCGCAGCCGGTTGCGCGGTTCGCGCCCGGGGTCGTGCAGGGCCTGGTGGCGGGCCAGCAGACACCCCAGACGCTGGCTATGTTCGGTCGTCCTGGCCATCGCGACGATGATCGCGGCGCCGGCCGGCCTCCGCAAGCCGACCGGGGAGCCGGCACAGACCGGCTCATCAACCCGGTTCATCGACCCGACTCAGACTTTGGTCCCGGCCCCTGGTGCCCCGCCCGTCCTGGGCTACACTCGACCGAATTCCGTCCGGGCCGTGCTGCCTATCACATGCTGTCACTCCATTCCGCCCAGAACCGGGCGAGCCGCAAACGTTCGGCCCACGGCACCAATGCTTCCGCACCGAAGATCGGCTTAGCCATCGCCGGCGGCGGTCCGATCGGCGGCATGTACGAGCTCGGCGCCCTGCGCGCGCTCGACGAAGCGATCGAAGGCCTCGACCTCACCCGCCTGGACTGTTACGTCGGCGTCAGCAGCGGCGCTTTCCTCGCCGCCGGCCTGGCCAACCGCATGGACACCGCCGAGATGTGCCGGATCTTCGTCACCGGCGACAGCGCCGATGTCGAGTTCCGCCCGGAAACCTTCATGCGCCCGGCCTTCCTCGAGTACGTCAAGCGCGCGGCGAGCTTTCCGCGCCTGGCGACCGAGTGGTGGCGCGAGCTGCTGTTCTCGCCGCTGGAAGCGCGCTGGTCGGACCTGATCACCCGCTTCGGCGGCCTGATCCCGAACGGCCTGTTCGACAACACTCAGGTCGAGCTGTTCCTGCGCGAGGTCTTCACCCGCCGCGGCCGCAGCAACGACTTTCGCGAACTCGACGCCGAGCTGTACGTGGTCGCGGTCGACATCGACAGCGGCGACGCGGTCCGCTTCGGCGGCGACAACTGGAGCGATGTGCCGATCTCGCAGGCGGTCCAGGCCAGCGCCGCGCTGCCCGGGCTGTACCCGCCGGTGCAGATCCGTGGCCGCCATTTCGTCGACGGTGCGCTGCGCCGGACCATGCATGCCTCGGTGGTGCTCGACCGCGGCATCGACCTGCTGATCGGCATCAACCCGCTGGTGCCGTTCAACCACAACCAGGGCGTGCCGGTCGCCGAGGACAACAGCCTCGCCGCAGGCGGCCTGCCGGCGGTGCTGTCACAGACCTTCCGCACCCTGCTGCAGTCGCGCATGCAGGTCGGCCTGGCACGCTACGCCCAGCAATACCCGGACATCGACCAACTGGTGTTCGAGCCCAACGCCGAAGACCGCGAGTTGTTCTTCACCAACGCCTTCAGCTTCTCGGCGCGCCAGCGCATCTGCGAGATCGCCTACCGCAACACCCTGGCCGACCTACACCTGCGCGCCGACGTGCTTGCGCCGGTGCTGGCCGCGCACGGCCTGCGCCTGCGCCGCGACGTGATCGCCGACGCCCAGCGCTCGATCCTCGACGGCATCACACCGCCCAAGCGCGATACCGAGACCACCGCACGCTTGCGGCGTGCGCTCGACGACGTCGACCGGCTGGTGGCGCAACCGCGGCCACGGCGCCGCAGGACGGCGTCTGCAGCCAGAAGCGGGAAGTGAGCGAAGAGGAGTGAGAAACGAGTAAGAGCGAGCCTGCTTTCACTCGTTTCTCACTCCTCGTTCTCATTACTGGCCGCTCACTGTGGGTTGGTGTGATTACTCTAGACAGGGGGGCCATCTTGGGTGCACAGCGATAGCACTCATTACAGGACGTCCATGGCCGCCAAGTTCAAGAAGACCGCTAAGAAGACCCCCGGCAAGAGCAGCAGCGCCGGCAAGGGCAGCGCGCAGGAACAGGCCGAGCGCCTGTCCAAGACGCTCAGCGAATCCGCGCAGCAGATCTGGCTGGCCGGCGTCGGCGCGTTCGGTCGCGCCCAGGCCGAAGGCACCAAGCTGTTCGAAGGCCTGGTCAAGGAAGGCCTGAACCTCGAGCAGACCGCGCGCAAGTTCACCGGCGGCCAAGCCGGCGTGCTGCGCGACGCGGTCGAGTCCAAGGTCGGCCAGGCGCGCGAACGCGCGTCCGACACCTGGGACCGCCTCGAGAAGGTGTTCGAAGAGCGCGTCCAGCGTGCCCTGGTCAAGCTCGGCGTGCCGGGCCGCGACGACCTGACCGACCTCAGCGAGCGCGTCGAGTCCCTGACCCGCGAACTGCGTCGCCAGGGCGGCAGCGTCCCTAGCGCGCGCAAGAGCGCAGCCAAGGCACCGGCCAAGCCCGCCGCGAAGAAGGCCGCAGCCGCCAAGCCGAAGGCGCAGAAGTCGCCGGCGGCGAAGAAGGCCACGCGCAAGTCGATCGCGCGCCCGAAGCCGCCGGTCACACCGTAACCCAGCTTCAACTCCGGCTTCACCGCGCTGCGGGTCGTCCGCAGCGCGACGTTTAAGCCCGCCAGTCCGCGCTTCCGTATGCTCCCCTCCCCTTACGGTTTCGGACTGGCGGGCTTTCTTAATGCCTGCGACCGCCGCCGCCGGGTCGCGACGATGCCCTGCATCGAACGCCGCGCATCCGCCATGCCGTAGCGGATGGACTTCACGCTGACATCGAATCGTCGTTCTTGATGGAACGGCCGATAACGAACACGTCAATTTCGCGAACTACGTCTCAGTTCGTATAAGTGCTAGATGTCGCAGGCCGTATATCCTCAGCGTCTTTTATGGGCCTAGCGCTTCATGTCGAGTTTTTCCCTGTGGGCTGCTGCCGCCGTCGCACTGACGATCGGATTGGTGTCCACCGCCTATCTGTGGTCGTACCGCCGTCATCGCACTGAGGTCGCCACCGGTATCGCCGGCCTGGCCAAGATGCGCTGGCGCGAGTTCGCCCGCCTGATCGTCGAATCCCTGCGCGAACGCGGCTTCGAAGCCGAGTCGGTCGAGGAGTCCCTCGCCCGCGGCACCCAGGCCGAGCTGCGCTTGCTGCGCGCCGGCAAGCCATGGCTGCTGTCGTGCAAGCTCGGCGACGCCGACTATCGCGTGTCGGCGGCGACCGTGGCCGAACTGGCCGATGCGGTGCGCTTCAACGGCGCCGCGGGCGGGATGATGGTCACCACGGGGCGCTTCGACAGCAATTCCGAGCGCGTCGCCAACGGCCTGGACCTGTACAGCGGCGAGACGCTGTGGGAGCTGGTCGAACCGCAATTGCCGGCTTCCACCCGGCACGAGGTCATCGCCGCCGCGCAGAAGCGCAGCATCGGCACCATCGTCGGGGCCTGGGCCGCAGCGATCGTGCTGGGCCTGATCGCCGGCTTCGTCGTACCGCAGTTCGTTTCCAGCGAGCCCGACGCTGCGGCGCCCGCGCAGGCCACGCCGGTCGACGCGGCGGCTTCGCAAGAAGCGCCGTCCGACACCGCAGCGCCCGCCGCCGCATCCGCGCCGCCCGCAACGCCGCCTGCGGCCACGCCTGCACCGACGCCGGCCGCAACCGCACCGAACCCGGCGCCGGCCGCGCAGGCGCCGCCTGCGACCGCTCCGGCGGCTACCGCCGGCACGCGAGCGGCGAATCCGCCCACGGCCGTCCCCCACACCGGCAACCCTCCGGCCGAACGCGCCCAGGTCATCCGCAGCATCTCCACCCTGGACGGCGTCGAACGCGCCCTGTGGTCGACGCCGTCGAACCTGCTGATCTACCGCCTGACCGACGCGCAGCAACAGGACATCGACCGGATCTGTTCGATCCTCGACGCCTATCCCGACCTGCGCTCCTCGCGCGTGCAGTTGCAACCGCCGCCGGGCAGCAAGGCACGCGTGCGCTTCTTCCAGTGCCGGGCCTATTGATCCGGGCCCGCCGAAGCGAACCGAGCGAACCCGAGCACAGCGCGCCGCGACGAACGGCGCGCTGTTTTCGTTTCACGCCTTGGTCGACCCCTCCCCCCTTGTAGGAGCGGTGTGAGCCGCGACCCGCAACCAGGCCCACGACGCGATGCCGAGGCCGCACCGGACCTCTGTCGCGGTTTACGCCGCTCCTACAGGAGGCCCGCGGCCCGAGGCGCGCAAACGCATCGGGGCGGCCTGAGCCGCCCCGAATTCGCTACTCGATGCGCGCCACCGACCGGCGCGCAACTCTTACCAATGCACGCCGCGCATCAGCGCCGCGAACGCGATCTGTTCGCTGCTGGCGTGTTCGTCCTTGAGCCCCTTGCGGTCGCCCTTGGCCGCGGCCGAGTCGGGGAACAGCTCGAACGCCGTGCTCATCACCACCTCGTAGGCCTTCGGCGCCAGCGCGTTGACCACCGAGGCGAAGATGCCCAGGCGGGTGGCGATGCGGGTCGGCCTCTCGATGATGCCCTTGACCACCAGGTCGGCGGCTTCGTCCGGGGTCAGGGTCGGCACGCTGTCGTACATCTTGGTCGGCGCGATCATCGGCGTCTTCACCAAGGGCATGTTGATGGTGGTGAAGCTGATGCCCTTGCCCGACAACTCGCCCTGGGCGCAGCGGCTGAACGCGTCCAGCGCCGCCTTCGAGGCGACATAGGCCGAGAACCGCGGCGAGCTGGCGAGCACGCCGATCGAACTGATGTTGATGATGTGGCCCTTGCGGCGCTCGGTCATCTTCGGCATGAAGCCCATGATCAGGCGCAGGCTGCCGAAGTAGTTGAGCTGCATGGTGCGTTCGAAGTCGTGGAAACGATCGTAGCTGAGCTCGATCGAACGCCGGATCGAACGGCCGGCGTTGTTGACCAGGATGTCGACGTGGCCATGCTCGTCCAGGATCTGCTTGACCAGGCGGTCGCAGTCGGCCATGTCGGCGAGGTCCGCGGTGTAGGCGAAGACCTTGCCGCCGGCGGCCTTCATCGCGTCGCGGGCCTTGAACAGCTCGTCTTCGCCGCGGGCGATGATCACCGTCACCGCGCCAGCCGCGGCCACCTTCTCCGCCGTCGCCAGGCCGATGCCCGAGGAACCGCCGGTGATCACCACGACCTTGTTGCGGACCTTGCCCTTGAGGGTGCGGTCGATGAACAGGTCCGGGTCGAGATGGCGTTCCCAGTAGTCCCACAAACGCCAGGCATAGGTGTCCAGGTTCGGCACCTTGATGCCGCTGCCGCGCAGCGCGCGCTCGGTCTCGCGGTTGTCGAAGCGGGTCGGATAGGTGATGAACTTCAGGGTTTCCTTAGGAATCTTGAAGTCGCGCAGCAACATGCCGATGAAACGCCGCACCGGCGGCAGGTTGCCGACCGCGCCGCGCACGCTGCTGGGCACGAAGGCGAACATGCGCGCGTCGATGCGCATGGTCATCTCCGGGGTGTGGCCGGCGCGGGCGAAGGTGTTGAGCACCTCGCCGACGCGCTGCGGCTCCGGATCGGTCAGGTGGAAGCAATGCCCGTCGAGCTTGGGCTTGTGCGCGATGTGGTCCATCGCATCGACCACGTAGTCGACCGGGATGATGTTGATCCGCCCGCCTTCGACGCCGAGCATCGGCATCCACGGCGGCAGCATCTCGCGCAGCTTCTTGAGGAAGGTGAAGAAGTAGTACGGCCCGTCGATCTTGTCCATTTCGCCGGTCTGGGAATGGCCGACGACCATGCCCGGGCGGTAGATGCGCCACTTGATGCGCTTCTCGGCCCGCACCAGGCCTTCGGAATCGTGCTTGGTGCGCAGGTAGGGATCGTCCAGGCCCTCGGCCTCGTCGAACATGTCTTCGCGGAACACGCCCGGGTACATGCCGGCGGCGGCGATCGAGCTGGTGTGGTGGAAGCAGCCGACGTTGAGCGCCGTGCCCAGGTCCAGCGCGTGCTGGGTGCCATCGATGTTGGCGGCGCGCTGCGCGGCCGGGCTGGCGGTCAGGTCGTAGATCGCGGCCAGGTGGAAGAAGTGCTTGATCTTGCCGTTGAGCGCGCGGATCTGCGCGGCGCTCAGGCCGCACTTGGCCTGGGTCATGTCGCCGGCGACCGGGATCACCCGCTTGAGGTCCCAGCCCATTTTTTTTGCGGTGGCGTCGAACTTTTTCTGCGAGTCCTTGCGCACCAGCACGTGGATCGTGCCCTTGCGTTTCAGCAGATTGCTGACGAGGAAGCGACCGATGAAACCCGTCGCGCCGGTGACGAAATAGCTCATACCCCTCTCCTGGATGGCCGATCGACCGCCAATGCGGCGGCATGACGCTACGGTGCCAGAGCCCGTGCCGCGGAACAATTCCTTTCCGTATTGACCGTCCCGGGCGTGCATGCTGTTATGCCGCTTCACCCTGGCGCCAGGAGAGGCTCGCCGTGTCCGATATCCAGTCCGCGTTCGAACAAGCCGCCAAAGACGTCCAATCGCTGACCGACCGCCCCGACAACGACACCCTGCTGCGCCTGTACGCGCTGTACAAGCAGGGCGCCGACGGCGACGTCAGCGGTCCCAAGCCCGGCTTCTTCGACTTCGTAGGCACCGCCAAGTACGAAGCCTGGGAAAAGCTCAAGGGCACCGCACAGGCCGACGCGCAGAAGAAGTACGTCGACCTGGTCAAGAAACTGCGCGGCTGACGCCGCGCCCGCCCGCCCCTGCACGGCACGCCCGATGGCGAAACAGACCCGTCAGCGCATCCTCGACACCGCGTTGACCATGTTCAACGCGCAGGGCGAGCCGAACGTCACCACCAACCACATCGCCGACGAGCTGGAGATCAGCCCGGGCAATCTGTACTACCACTTCCGCAACAAGGACGACATCATCGAGCAGCTGTTCGCGCGCTTCGAGGAGCGCATGGACGCCGCGTTGGCCGCGCCGCAAGGCCGCCTGCCCGGGCTCGAGGACATCTGGCTGCAACTGCACCTGGTGTTCGAGTGCATCTGGGACTATCGCTTCCTCTACCGCGACCTGGTCGAGATCCTCAGCCGCAACCGCCGCTTGCGCATGCGCTTCGCCCGCATCCTCAAGCGCGCCGATGAACAGGCCCACATGGTGATGCGCGGGCTGTCGCAGGCCGGGATCATGCGCGCGTCCGGCGACGAGCTCGCGGCTACGGCCACGAACGTGCTGGTCATCGCCACCTTCTGGCTCAACTACGCCGCCGCGCGCGGCGACAAGGACGAGCACGCGGCGATCCGCGACGGCATCGTCCAGGTGATGATGCTGTTGGCGCCGTTCCTGCGCGACGCCGAGCGCATGCATCTGAACACGCTGATCCGGGCCTATCTGGACTGAACCGGCGGGCCCTCGCCGGCGGCGCCAAACCCGAGTCCGAACCCCAACGCAGAAAGGGCGCCGTTAGGCGCCCTTTCCTGGTTCGTTCGAACCGACCCGCCGCCGTGGAGGCGGCGAGCGGACCGATCAGGCCTTGCGGGCGCGACGCGCCGCCGGCTTACGCGTCGCCACCCGGCGCGACTGCGGCTTCTTCGCCGCGGTCTTGCGGGCCTTGCGCTGGCCGCGCTTGGGCTTCTTCAGGCCCAGCTTGTCCAACACCGGCGCCAGGCGCGCCTCGACCTCGGCGCTGAATTTGACGACCTTGGGCTCGACCTGGTCGCGCACGTTCTCGATGCCGCCGCGCACGTTGCTGCGCGCGTCGTCGGCGAAATCGCGTACGCGCTGCTGCAGCGCATCGACACGGCCGATGCTGCGGCCCGCCGCGGCGATCGCTTCGCGACGCGCCAATACCACCAGGCCCAGGCCGGCCAGCCAGACATGGCGCAGCGTGGTTTCGCTCGCCGCCGGTTTCTTGCGTTTCACTGCTGCCATCGTTAGCTCCGCTGACCGCTCCGGATGAGCGGTTTCACCAGGCCACTGTGGCGGCGGAGCATCGAGCAATCACACTAGCCGCTTCAGCTTTCTGACGGCGAAGCGCCGATACCTCGTCCCCTCTTGCCACAGCGCGGCGACGGCGGGATGCTGCCTTCCCGACCTGTCGACAAGGACTGCAGATGGCTGCCAAATCCGCTTGGGCCAACTTTCCCCATGATGCCAAGGGCTACGCCTACGCCGGCGACGCCCTCAAGAAAGCCTGGCCCAAGCTGCACGCCGGCGATACCGAGCCCTTCCCCGACGCCAAGCGCGCCAGCGCGCTGATCGGCGCGGCCGGCAAGGCGGCCCCGAAGGGCCTCGACGCCGACGCACTCGCCGCCGCTCTGCAGGACGCCTGGCGCGCGTTCCATCGCGGCGACTTCAAGGCCGCCTTCGATGCCGGCCAGGCGCTCGGCCCGGTCGGCGCCAGCGTCGCGGTCAAGGCCATGGGCATCCACGCCACCTATCTGGTCGACGACGACACCGAAAAGCTGCAGCGCTTCGAGCAGGCCGCCAAGCTCGCCGAGACCGCGATCAAGGCCCTGCCCGAGGACGCCAACAGCCACTATCGCCACGCCTTCGCCCTGGGCCGCTACAGCCAGGGCCTGAGCATCGCCAAGGCGCTCAAGGCCGGCATCGCCGGCAAGGTCCGCAGCTCGCTGGAAACCGCGCTGGAGCTGTCGCCGAAACATGCCGAAGCGCATACCGCGATGGCCCTGTACCACGCCGAGATCATCAACAAGATCGGCGGCATGATCGGTGGCCTGACCTACGGCGCCAAGGCGGCCGAAGCCGAGAAGCACATCAAGGCCGCGGTCAAGCTGACTCCGGACTCGCCGATCGCCCACATCGAGTACGGCAACGTGCTGATGCTCCTGCACGGCGACAAGCAGGAAAACGCCGCCGCCGCGGCCTACGAGAAAGCCGCCAAGCTCAAGCCGCTGGACGCGATGGAAGCGCTGGATGCCGGCTATGCCAAGGAACAACTGGAGTAACACGCGCCTGGGTTCGCAGGGCGCTCGCTCGCTCCCGTGGGCCTGGCGGAACGCCCGAGAGCCCGCCCCTGCGGCCGATTCATCGAGAGGCTTGCCTGTTCCGCGAGTCCCCCTGTAAACTTTGCGGCCCGATTCAACTCGGGCGGTTAGCTCAGCGGTAGAGCATCGCCTTCACACGGCGAGGGTCGCAGGTTCGAACCCTGCACCGCCCACCAGTTCCACGAAAAGGCCGGCGCAAGCCGGCTTTTTTCGTTTCCGGGCCGCCACCGCGGCACGACCAGGGCGCAGCCCCGGCCGCGCACCAGCGCGAGCGGCCTCGCGCGGCCCGCCCTGCCGATGCGCCGCACCGAAGCCTCCGCGCCCACGCGACCACCGAACCGTGAGGACCCGCCATGACCGACACCCACGCCGCCCCGACCCGCCTCTACCACAACCCGCGCTGCTCCAAATCGCGCGGCGCCCTGGAACTGCTGCAGGCTCGCGGCATCGAACCGACCCTCGTCGCCTACCTCGACACCCCGCCGAGCGTCGACGAACTGCGCGGCCTGCCCGCCCGCGACCTGCTGCGCAGCGGCGAAGACGAGTACCGCCAACTGGGCCTGGCCGACCCCGCGCTCGACGACGACCGCCTGCTCGCCGCCATGGCCGCCCACCCGCGCCTGATCGAACGCCCATCTTCGTCCACGCCGCTCGCGCCGTGATCGGCCGCCCGCCGGAGCGTGTGCTGGAATTGCTGTGAGCGAAGACGCGGCGACAAGCCGTTGCCGTTGCAGTTGCAGTTGCAGTTGCCGCAAAGATTTTGCTGTTGCTGTGCGCCGACTCGCACTAGCGAAGGCAATCGAAGACCCGGAGGGCGGCGCGCAGGGATGCGCGCCGTTTTTCATCGGGACAGGGATGTCCCGTATGAAAAAACCCTGCGTGTGCATCGCTCGTGCGGGCCTGTGATTCAAAGCAAAAGCACTTTTCTTTGGTGACTTTCTTTTGTTGCTTTAGACAAAAGAAAGTTACC